>JANOJH010000262.1:0-3946 GCA_031408135.1 Bdellovibrio sp.
TTGCCAGAATCGGCAACTGGGAGTGGAATTTAGAAACTGATCAAATCCTGTGGTCAGATGAACTTTACAAAATTTTTGAGGTGCAACCACAGAACATTAGTTCATCTTTCAGTGGCTATCTGGAAGGCTTGAATCCTACGCGCCGCGAACAGATTCAACAGATTATCAAGACAGCAGATAAAACCGGCGAAGATTTCTTTTTTGAGAATAAAATAAATGTAACTGGTGGAGAGAAGTCGATCTTCAGTCGTGGGCGGATTGTTAAAGACCAGAATAACGGGAAAACAATCAAGTTTGTAGGAACATCTCAGAATATAACGGAGCGGAAAAAGATTGAATGCGAATTGGTTCAGGCGCGAAATGAGCTTGAAAGACGGGTTGAAGAACGCACGCTCCAACTTGAGGAAAGCCTGGTCAGAGAAAAAGCCGCAAAGCTCGTTGCCGAAAATGCGAGCCAGGCAAAAATGCAGTTTCTCGCCAATATGAGTCACGAAATCAGAACTCCACTTAATTCAATTTTGGGTTTTTCAGAGCTGATTGCGGCCGAAAACCCGGAAAGAGAAAACGGAAATGATTACATTGCACGTATTCGTTCAAACGGCTCTCAGCTTTTACATTTAATCGATGATATACTTGACCTTTCAAAATTCGAGGCCGGGAGAATTCCATTTCATAATACATCGTTTAATTTGAAAAACCTGATTGAAACTGTGATCAGTTCCTTTTTACCGAGCTTAAACGCAAAGAACCTCGACCTCCAACTTGAGTACACAACAGAGATCGTGCCGCGAATTAATTCAGATACCAACCGATTGAGTCAGATCCTCACAAATCTTCTGAGTAACGCGATTAAATTTTCCGAAAAGGGAATCATCAAAGTTGTGGTGCATTGCGAATTAAAAGAAAATTCAGACAGCATGACTCTTGCGATCGATGTCGAAGATTCTGGGATCGGAATTTCAGCTGAAAATCAAAAAAGTCTTTTTCAGGTTTTCAGTCAGGGCGACAGCTCAACGGCAAGAAAATTCGGAGGCAGCAGTCTGGGCCTCGTGCTTTCAAAACGTATTGCCGAAGCATTTCATGGAACACTCGAATTGAAAAAAAGCACGCCGTTGGTGGGTAGCCACTTCCGCCTGCAGATTCCGGTTGAAAGAGCTTTGAAAACCGCAGGCCCCGAACTGCCAAAAGGCAAAGTGGGGATCATTCACAGAAAATTCTATAATAAAAAAATTCTCCTCGTGGAGGATTCGCCGGACAATGCCTATTTGGTGAATCACTACATCAAGTCTCTGGGAATAGATGTCGACATTACGACCGACGGCCTACAGGCGACTAAAATGGCAGGCGAATGTGAGTACGACTGCATTCTGATGGATATGCAAATGCCGGTGATGGATGGCCTTGAAGCTACAAAGCTCATTCGTGCGCAAGGTTACAAAAACCCGATCATTGCGCTGACAGCACATGCACTGCCTGCGGAAGCGGCCAAATCCTTCGAAGCCGGCTGCAACTTGCATTTGACTAAGCCTATCGACCGAAATGAACTGGTCCGGATTGTCAGCGAACAGTTGAGCATGGATCGGCTGTTGTCGTAGTATTGAGAACATGACTACACTCGGTTTAGCAAAACTTATTTCGCCTGTTTCCACGCAAGACTTTTTTGCTCAACATTGGCCGCATACACCGCTTTTTGTGCCGGCTGTGCGAAACAAACTAAAAGAGCTTTTTGATTTGCCGCAATTGCAGAGTCTTGAGGCCCTGATCGCCGCGCGCTCGTTAAAAGTGCGGGCCTGTTTGCCAGATTTTGATGACGAATACAGCTCAATCAGCCTTGAACCACAAGATGCGTTGAAAGCCTTTCGCAATAATATGACTTTGGTTTTTGATTCGATGCAGATGCAGGACGCAGCGATAGCCGCTGCCTTAACCAAAATCCGCGAAGATTTAGGCTTAGTAACAGGTGGTGCCGACAACAATCTGTGCCGGGCAAGATCAATTGTTTATGCCACTCCGGCTGGTGCCGGTACCCGCATGCATTTCGATGCCAACGCCAACTTTATTATTCAGTTGAGTGGTTCAAAACGCTGGATGCTGGCGGAAAACACTTCGGTCAAAAATCCAACGGAAAGATTTACGGTCGGGGCTTTTGAAATGCCCGCGGCACTTGAAAGACAATGTCATGCGGAACTTTTACATGAGATTCCGGAAGACGCGAGCGAGATTTTAATGGAACCGGGGTGCGTGCTTTATGTGCCACGGGGTTATTGGCACGCAACCGATACCGAAGAAGATTCGCTTTCACTCAATTTTACATTCAGTCAGCCGAGTTGGGCCGATGTCTTTACAAAATCGATGCAGGAGTGGCTGTTGAATTCGCCGGATTGGCGCGCCTTGGCCGACGGCCTTGAAAGTGCCGAGCCACATAGAAAAGAACGGGCCATCGAGCAATTTGAAATGTTGATCAAAGACCTGAGTTTGAAACTACCACAAATATCAGGACGAGAGTTACTGACCGAGAGCGGACTATTAAAATCAGAGTAATCCGCGTCGCCTAAGCGACTGCAGCATTTCATCGAGTTTTGCAAGAAATTTTGATCTGGCTTTTTTATCCATAGCCGAAGGGCCGCCGCGCATTTCACCCATATGTCTTAAATTTTCCATCAGTTCGCGGCCAGCGATAGAAGTTCCGATATTGTCTTCAGTGAATTCTTCACCTTTATGGCCGAGCACGCGGACCGACTTCTTTAAGAGCTTGGCGGCCAGCAGAATATCAGTGGTAATGACAATGTCGTGTGCGGCCGAATTTTCAACAATCCAATCGTCGGCCGCATCAAAACTGCCGGTCACCACTTTCATTTTAAGAAGAGGGTTGGACGGAAGCCGCAAATTCGAATTGGCTACCAGCACGACGGATATTTTGAAGCGTTCCGCGACCTTATAGACTTCTTCTTTCACCGGACAGGCGTCAGCATCGATATAAATCTTATTCAAAAATCAGCCCCTTGTATCTTGTTCAGACTCTAACAAATTTAATCTTTGCGTCAAGCCCGCTTTGATTCTATGCTTTTTGCCAGATGCTTTTGAAATTGTCCGGTCTTATTATTCTTATCAACTTTGTCGCCGAGACTTCGCTTGCTCAATTGGTATTTTCGAAAAGAAGTAACGACATCAAAGACTTGTGAAAAAGTCTAAATAAAAAAACATCATCAGATTGGTCCGCCAAAAACATCCACAGGTTCGGTAATACCTTTGACTGTTTGTTTTCCATAAGAGCGAAACAAATCTTTTTTTCCTGATGCCAGTGATTGCCAGACCTGCTGCGAAATAACCATCTGTACGCCAAGTTCTTTACAGAGCCCTTCTAGTCGTGATGTTTTGTTAACGGTGTCGCCGATGATGGTGTGCTGCAGCTTCGCCTCCGCTCCGATAAGGCCGATAACAAGAGGGCCACGGTAAATACCGATACCGATTTTAACCGACGGTAACTGCATTTTTATAAGCTTCAGGTTGAGTTCATCAAGTCGGTTAATCATGGCGAGTGAGGCTTCGACGGCCAGTTGATTTTCTGTATTCGCTTCGGATTTATCCGTTGCTTCCGGCTCAACGTAAGCCAGTATTCCGTCACCGATAAACTTATCTATACTGATCTGATAACTTGAAATTACATCAAGCATGGCTGTGAAGTACTCATTCAATAAAGTCACAACATCGTTAGGTCTCAGTTTTTCGGATAATGCCGTGAAATTTCTTATGTCCGTGATAATAACAGTCAGATCCTTTTCGACACCAAGGTTGGTTTTTAGTTCCTGATGTAAAGCCTGCTCAGCCACATCTGCTGTTACAAATTTTGAAAATGTTTTCAGCAGTCTCGCTCTTTCTCCGAGAATTTTTGAAAAAGAATTAAGCTGATGAATGATGGCCGCCCATAAGCCCCAGGTTTCTGCTG
>JANOJH010000311.1:0-1332 GCA_031408135.1 Bdellovibrio sp.
GGTTTAATGAATAACTACATTTCATAGAATTTTCTAGAGTCACTCACAAGTTCTCACAATTAAAAGCTTGCTATTAATATTATAAGAATAAGAAACTTACCTGCAATCGCTCCAGCGGCCGCTCTCTTGGAACGCTTCTTCACAATTTCATTTTCAAACCCAGCCCGGTAGAGTTTATCATTTACTCCGGTCGGAACATCTTCAAGTACAACTTTGGAATTTGCAGCCGACAGGGATAAAAAAGGAGAGCCAATCGTCATACCCAAAAGAAATCCTCCTCCACCCCATCCCGCACTTTTCTTACTATCCTTTATGGCATCGCTCACTCCACGTTCATAACTTTGATGATAATAAGATATGCTTCCTGTTTCCTTCATCCCTTCCTGCCTCGTATCCTTAGCCATATTGTAGTCCTCCGCATCCAGTAAAATAGAATCTTCCTTTACTATTGAATAATCTACAGCTGGCGCCACATACGCAATATGCGTTGTCTTCTCGTAAGTCAACGTGTCTGAAGAAAGTTCAGTTTGTTCCCTCCATTGAACATAACTTTCCACTTCATACTTCATGGCACGCTTCACCTTATCGCTACCAACCTGTCGGTAAAAAATCACACCGTCATCAATTCGTTCTATGAAACCACGCAACGTGTCTTTAGTAAGAAGAACAATGATGTCGTAGCCTTTCTTCATCGGTTGGTATTTCTGATCAAATTCAATCAGAAAATCTGGCGTTTCAATTTTTGAAACGTCCATGGTTTTCAGATCCGCGAGGTTTCCGTTTAACACATACTCAACTTTTGTAGAATCAATTCGCCAGAGCGCTACATTCTTTATTGTTTTGCCGGAATGCAAATAAATGGTGCTGCTTCCTTTGGGCAAGGTGGCATCCTGCGCTTTTAAAAGTGAAGCAGAAAACAGGAATAAGATAATTGTTAAGAGATTTTTCATTGCAATAGCAGTTATTGATTTAACATCGCTGAAATTCTTGGTTTGCCATCAGTGAATTCAAGTTTAATAGGCCCCCACTTGCTTTCGCTGAATTCAACACGTTCAATCTTTTCCATCAACAAGTCGTGGATACTTCCGTTCTTTATATAGACAACCCAATATTCCTTTACTTCATGAAGGGTAATGTTTTTAAGAATAGATCGGTCCTTTTCGATAATCCTTCCAATTCCAAGAGCTTTCAAATCTTCCTTTTTACTGAGATCGGGCAACTGAGCACGCGTGGCAAGTGAGTGTGTGACAATCAGGACGAGTGACAAAACAATAAGGGTCTTCATGGCTATACTTTATTAGTGGAAAGAAGCCCCACGCCAATTGGCGTGGG
>JANOJH010000330.1:0-2211 GCA_031408135.1 Bdellovibrio sp.
AATCCGTCAACACCTGTTCCAATCGGGCGAGAGCCAACCAGTATATCAATTTTACCGTGAAGGAATGACTCCTTGAATTCATCCCTTACTTCCATAGATTCTTCACCTGTAAATGTTCCAACCCGATAACCAAGGTTAGTGAGATGCTCCACAATGGGTTTTATCATTTCGGTGGTGAAGTAGCTGTAGATCACCAAACCTTTTTTGAGGTATGGTTGGATTGCCTTCAACTTTTCATTCAATAATATTCGCTCTGCTCCGAGATAATTCTGGTTTCCTACTTTCAATAATTTCTCCAGAAGGTGCGTTCCGTCAATTTTGAGTTCAGGCGTACTAAAACCATCCAACTCTTTGATAGCGATCTGGTACTTTGGTATATACCGAAGGCCATTCAATGTCATTTGTTTAAATACTTCTAAAGCATTGGTGAGGGTTCGGGCTGTATTCAGGTCTTCATACTCTTTGCCAGTAATCATTTCCAACAACGATTTTGCTTCGGTGAGATTGTTAATCACCGGAGTTGCCGACATTCCCAACACATACAAGTCTGCATTCATTTCACTGGCTCTGCCAATCAACCGCTTCAGTGTGCCCCTTCGAATGCTCTCCTGCTGTTCGGTTCGTTGCTTGACGTTATGCACTTCATCAATAGCTATGAAATCAATTCTATTGTTGGTGGTTAAATCCTGAAACAATTCTTCGGAATAGCCCTGCTGGAACTTATCATAATTCAGGATGAGATAATTGTGTTGGTCCCTGTCGAAAATCTGCCCCTTCTTATAGAGAGTAAATACTTTACTATCTGGATAGACCTCCACAATAGCCTCGCCCAGTTGGGCAATGGTTGAATTGAGACCCACCAAAACGGTGAGCCGTGCATCTACGACTCTGCTGGTGACAATGAATGAAATTGTTTTTCCAGCTCCCGTGCCCGACCAGTTGCCATAACGTTTGTTCTTCAACATGCGATAGACCGTTAGCTGCTGCATGGCATTTAACTTATGTTTGAAGCTATAACCTTGCGGAGGGTTGAATGCGATTACATTATTGTATTCATCAAAGAAATGTTTTTTTAGTAATGTAAAATTGGCACCACCTTGTTCATTCCTTAGCTTATCAACATCTACAACTTCATTTAGTACTTTATTCCAGAGCTTTCTCAGTTTATACTGTATTAGAAATTCCACGGCTTCTTCATCACAGGATGCAACAATTGCATTATCGAGCACGTGCAGATCATCCAGGTTTTCGGTCAACGATATCAGCTTGTCTTTTAATCCTTGAGTTTCTGATGTTTCATTTATAATTAGATCAGATTCCTCCACTTCATCCACATCCATTTCTTCTGGTGCCAATAAATCATTTTCATTTATTTCCCCAGTATCGGCAACTACAGTATCTAAATCCGCTTGAAGATTTTCTTTGAGTGCCTTGATGGTATTATCCCTGTTGGAATCCTCGCTGAAGACAAGCACATTCATAGCATCTGGCAGTTTGCCCTGGTTGATAATCATCTGCAACTCGATGGCATCCATGTGGAGTAGGTCATGATTGTCGATGGAGTTAATGAATTGAATTATTCCTTCTTTTGACCAGCCATTGTTGCAAATTGGGCATCCCTGGCCACTTGAATGATTTCCAGGTGTCTGTGAAAATTCACCATGAATTTTACATAAGATTTTTACATTGGTGAGTGCATTTGAATAGTTAACCTGAGAATAATCGTATCTATCCGCATGAACTTCTTTAAATTTAGAAATGATTTTTTCATTGTTATAATTAGGCCTTCCAGCACAAGCTGGGCACCCTTTGCCGTTTAAATGATTTGATGGGGTTTGGGCAAACTCACCATGAACCCTACAAACAATTCTGACTTTCGCATGTTTTCCTCCATAGACAACCAACGAATAATCATACTTGTCTCCATGAATTCTCCTGAAATTCGCTAGTATTTCCGAACCCGATTTTCTCTGCAATAGTCCTCTTTGATTTCTTCCACAAGTAGGGCACCCACTGCCACTTAAGTGACTACCTGGTGTTTGTTCAAACTCACCATGGATTTTACAAATGATTATAACCTTCGTGTCTGTGTTAGTGTATTTAACTTGGGAATAGTCGTATCTATCTCTATGGACTTCTTTAAATCCAGTAAATATTTCTTCTTTGGTCTTTTTTGGTGGCATATCAAACTCTGCTACTAAGATATTGGAG
>JANOJH010000027.1:0-6856 GCA_031408135.1 Bdellovibrio sp.
CCGCGGGCGAAGAGAAGCTGAACCTCGTCATCGCGCCAACCATCGAGGGCCCTGTCTTCAAACGTGTAAGTGCCCTGGACGGTGTCGCCAAGTAGGTCGCGCTGCTTGCTGCGAAAAACATTTAGCTGGATGTCAGCCCCCGTCTCTCTGCGTAGCGCCTCTTTGTCCTAATACGGTGACAATTGGCGCATACGAGGTCGCACTTTGCGATTTCTTCTAGAAGCTTATCGGTTCTACCGCCGCTCTTTTGTCCGACGTTGTATGACTTATCGCCACGAACGTGATCCCAATCCATGCACTCGGGAGGGAACGTATTACCGCAATCAACACACGGACCACTCTTAAGGAGCGCAGATTGCCTCTCCTTGCGAGCCCGCATTTTCTCGGAAAGGGTGTCTCGATTCTTTTCCCTACTGAGAGATTTTTTTTACCTGAAAGAACCATCGATAAATGCCCGGGAGCAATACCTGCGGTTCGCGCAATAGAGCGCATTGAAAAACCGGCATAACTCGTCGTTTGGCGCTTGATTTCATCATTAAGAAACGCGCGATAATCATGATACATATAGACGTCCTTATGAGGTGTGGCCACGATTACATCGGGGCGGAGAACTCGTTTTTTATTGCGTCTCTTCAGATCCATAGCTTCCTTGTCGGAATTGGTTGATTAAACCATAAGGGGGATGGACTTTTGTCCACCCCCCGCTGTCTTGTTTAATACTTAAGAATTACTGGCCGGTTGGCGCTGGCTGAGTAGTGCCGCCTGCTGGAGCCGCTACAAGAGAATTAGGACTATCCTTAGAGCCCGAGTAGTTTAAAGAGCTATTAAGGAAAGCGGTGCCGGATGCAGCAAAGTCAGTGATCATAGCTGAAGACGTATAACCTGTAGGAAATTCGGTAGGTTTTACCATGGCAGTTACGCCTACTTTGAAATCCATTAAGCCGTCTTTATAGTCCTCAGACATGTTCCTTACTAAAAGCATCAGCTGTTGTGGATTCAGGCCTTTGTCTTTTGCCACCTGAGAAAAAGTAGCCATTGCAAGACCCAGCTGTTTTTCGGCTAGGCTAAGACCAGCCGGAAGTACTTTTGAGTAATTTGCAGGTTTAACTCCGACAATGTCAAAACCGACCGGCAGTTTAAATTGCAAGGCTATGTCTGCCTTGGATTCTGAAATGGCGGTGGCTAAAGCCTTACCCTTAGAGGCCTTATCGGCAGCGCTTGCGTAAGCAATACTCGTCAGAGCATTAACACTTGCGAACGACTGTTGGGATATATCTGAAACCATTGCAACCACTTCGTCTGTAGCGAGCAAAGAAACGTCAGCACCGCTGGCTTCGTCACGGTAAGAGCCGCCTTTGCAAACGATTGCCGCAGCACCAGAACTAGCTCCGATAGAGATTGAGTATTCCCCTTCGGCATTAGTTGTTGCAGAGCCAATCTCCACAGAGCCTCTTGATCCATCCGAACTAACTGCATAAGCCCGGCAGTCGGCGAGATTAATTGGGCCCAGCGTGGCGCTTCCGTTTAGCAGTTTGTTTACCTGAGCCACGTCAGCTTTAGAACAACCGAAAAGCGATCCTGCGAGGCCGGCCAAGAGAATTGCAGATCCTAAATTAACTTTCTTGTTTTTCAAATACACAAATTCCTCCTTGTTTTAGAGGTGCAAACTTTAGGCTTTTTACGGCCATTATTTTTTGCACCGATCGTTATTTTTTTACTTACTTGCGCAACGTAATCAGTATTAATTTTATTGTAATAAATATCAATAAATCATTTTCTATAGAGAACACTTTAGATATTTTATAATTAATATAATTAAGTAATATCATATAGATATATATCTAATGTGATTTTAAAGCAATACGTACCATAGTAGCACAGAGAACATTATTTTAAGGTATTTGAGACGTTTTACGGCGGATAAAATGGGATCTGATCGGTGTTTTATCAACATCGATTAATTGTGAAATGAGAAAAAAATACGGGAACGACTACTTTTCGGCTGTAATCACATAGTGACGTGAAATCAGCATTCTGAACGGAAAAAGTGCAAGCCTTTCGGAAACCGAAAAATCACTTTTGCGCAGCAGCAGATTCAATAAAAACACCGGATAAATAACGAATGCTAACGGTAAGAAAAAGAAATCTTCATTGTAAATTGCCGTGTATTTCATCTGCCACTTCCTGAATCCATGGCTTTGAAGCTGGGATACCAGGGCTTGCGGCAATACCACATTCCAGTTGCCTTCATTCTTAGCGTAAAGAAGTTTAAAGCGTTTAAAATGTCCGAAAAAAAGAAAATTAAGTCGGTCGCGAACACTCATAATATTATCGTTGGTTATAACCAGCACTCCGTTAGCTTTAAGCGCTTTATAAGCGGCCGCAATTAATTGCGGAACCCCGTCAAAACACATGACGCCGCTGATACAGGTAACAATATCAACGCTTTCGGGCGCCTGACGGCTGATTACCTCGTGCGCACCCGCTTTTTGAAATTCAAATTTCTTATTTTTGGGATCGGTAAAAAGATCAACGCCGATAACTTTGAGACCGCTGAAATTTTCCCCTAGAAAATGAGCAAATTCGCCACTTCCGCAGGGCGCATCAATCAAAAGCCTGGCCTGATCAAGCTTTCCAGAGATCGAATCAAAAACCACTTTATTAACATTCTTCTGAGTGCTGCCTCTGGGAATCAATAGCATAATGCGGATAAGATATAGGTTTAACTTGACCCTGTCGAGGGCATTTTATCTAATGGACTGCAAAGAGTTGTCGACTCATAGAGGAGCCTAAAATGTCTGAATACATCAATCCTGATTACGTTGCCGAGCCCGAAAAAATGAATGTTAAAAAAGGTCTTGAAGGCGTGGTTATGGACACCTCCAGTGTTTCAAAAGTAAATGCCGAAACAAATTCTTTGGTGTATCGCGGTTACCCCGTGCAAGATCTTGCTGAAAACTGCACCTTTGAAGAAGTGGCATTTTTACTTTACACCGGCGAGCTCCCAAACAAAAATCAACTTGCAGAATTCAGTAAGAAAGAAAAATCTCTGCGGGATATTACAAAAGAAAATCTGCAGGTTATAAAAACTCTTCCGAAGAAATGTCACCCGATGGATTCAATCCGTACCGGCGTCAGCTTCCTAGGTTGTGAAGATGAACGCATCTGGGATGCCTCACCCACTGCCAACATGGATAAAGCCATTCACCTGCTCGCAAAAATTCCAACCATGATTGCGGCTGATTATCGTTTTAAAAAAGGCCTCGATTTTATTGCACCTAACCCGAATTTAAGTATTGCCGAAAACTTTTTCCATATGTGTTTGGGTAAAGTGCCAGAGGCAAAAATTGTAAAGGCATTTGACGTTTCTTTGATTCTTTACGCTGAACACAGCTTTAATGCATCAACGTTCACGGCGCGAGTTGTAACTTCAACTCAGTCGGATATTTATTCTGCTACTGTGGCTGGTATCGGCGCGCTAAAAGGGCCGCTGCACGGCGGTGCCAACGAAATGGTTATGCACATGATGATTGAAATTGCCGATGCTGAAAAGGCCGAGCAATGGATGCTGGATGCGCTTGCGAACAAACGTAAGGTTATGGGCTTCGGTCACCGCGTTTACAAATCCGGGGATTCTCGCGTACCGACAATGAAGAAGTACACGCAGGTTATGGCGGATGTGACCGGGCAGCAAAAGTGGATGCAGATGTATAACTCACTTGAAAAAGTGATGGTCGAGAAGAAGAAAATTTATCCTAACTTGGATTTTCCGGCTGGGCCTGCTTACTACATGATGGGGTTTGAGATTGATTTCTTTACGCCGATTTTTGTTATGGCACGCACGACGGGCTGGTCGGCGCACATTATGGAGCAGACTGCGAATAATCGGATTATCCGACCTTTGTCTGAGTATGTGGGATCGGGGCAGAGGAAGGTTACGGCGATTAGTGAGCGGTAGATTTTAATCTTCCCTGCTGTTCGCAAATGCGATTACAAAGTCTGCATTTTTTGATACAAAATTCTTTTAGAAATCTAGTGTCATAGAGCCACAGCTCGAATTGCAGCAAAGGTGGGATACTTTGATGTGAACTCATAAAAATCAGGTTGAGTCTTACTTAAGATCGGATCTGGTTTTGCCTCTTTCAGATTATCTACCAAAAATCCAGTTTTATTTAGGTTTAAAAAAATATCTTCAAAAGTATGATGAAAACTTTCTAATTCCATTCCCTCCAACATTTGCCATTACGTTTAAGAATTCTGTGTACTTCAGAAAAAAAGGGTTCCAAATCTTTGAAATAGTGCATAACTAAACAACTTATTGCTAAATCAATACTATTATTTGAAAGATTTTGTTTTTTGAATGTCTGAAACAGTAAAGGTAATATCTGGGTTCTCTAAGCGCGCAAGCTCAATGAGCTTTTCAGATTGATCAATTCCTTGAACAGTAGCACCCATTTCGCGAAAGCGCCTTGTAAACAGACCTGAACCACAACCAAGATCAACACATTTTTGCTTTTCACATGCTCTTGCACAAGCGCCGCGATCATTGGGAAGTCTAAGTATTCATTCCAATGATTCTGTAAGGTGTTCTTTCTCTTGTAATGATAATCACTTGCAAATTTGTTGTAGACTTCTTTTATGTTCATGACCAAACTCTACAACGCGTCAATTTTGACTGACAAGAAATTTAATTTTTTGACTTGGTTTAATATTATCCGAACATTCGAAATTCGGATCAAAATATCCGAGAACTGATGTCTGCATTAATTATAATGGCTTCAAACAGTGGCGGGCCATTTGAATTAGACAAAGCAATGAAGCCAGTTGTGCCCTCTGAAATCATTGAAAAACGTATATTTTATCTTAGGCACCAAAAGGTCATGCTAAGCACTGATCTTAGTGAACTTTATGACGTCGCACCCAAAGCTTTGATTCAAGCTGTTAAGCGAAATATTGAAAGGTTCCCTGCCGACTTCATGTTCCAGCTTAGTACTGATGAGTTTGAGAATTTGCGGTCACAATTTGTGACCGCAAACCGAACAATGATTCGAGTGCCCCCATATGCGTTTACGGAACATGGCATTGCCATGCTTTCGAGTGTGCTAAAAAGTCCTATAGCAATTCAAGTTAACATATCTATTATTCGTGCTTTTATAAGTCTCAGAAAATTACTCTCATCAAATAAAAATCTCAGTCAAAAGATGCTTGAAATGGAAAAAAAGTATGATTGGCAATTCAAACTAGTTTTTGATGCAATAAAAGAACTGACAACCCCACCTGAATCACCCAAGCGAAGAATTGGAATTTAGGTCACCAAAGAAATCTAAATGGATCTAAAGTTGGATATAATCCCACTCTTTACAAACTTAGACGAGACTCAGTATTGTTTAGCTTTTTTTCTAAAAACAGTATGCTCAACTGCCCCGCCTTACGGCAATTTTTAGGGGCTATTTAAACCAAAAATAGCGCGATTTCCCCGGGTGGCTAATTTCTCAAATAAGATGTTCTCTGTATAAACTAATACATTAGATATGGATAATTTTAGATCCAAAAATGGCTTCAGTTTGGATCTATTTATGTCGACAAATATGGAGAGTGGCGGTAGTATAAGAAATGGAGGCAGAATATGAAAAGCATGAAAAAGCATTCTTTCTACCCAGTTGAGCAGGTTGAAAAAGAACTTAAGGAAGTTCCCCGCGGACATATTAGCGAGCGCGTGAACGAACTTATATTGAAAGGTCTTTCTGTAGAAAAACAGCAGGAGGTGGCACTTGCTTATCAAAACTATAATGCTGCTCTTACAAAAGTGCCTTTAAGAAATTCATCTGACTCTTCAATAAAATTTATGTCTGAAGGAGCCTTCAAAGTTGAAGATGAAGTCGAGGATTACATCTAATGTTGCGAGGTGAGATTTGGTTAGGTGTGTGGCCCAATGACCCAAACAAAACCCCGAGGCCTTTATTAATTGTGAGCAACAATCATCGCAATAGTGCTGCAGGTATTTTAGATCTTGTGGTCGTCAAACTGACATCTCTTCATCGTCATGATAAAACTGAAAAACCAACCAACCCGGCAGAAGATCTTGTTTTAACATTCAAGAAGCCCACAATTATAAGATGTGCTTCAATATATGCCGTTGAAAAAGCACTATTAACTAAAAGAGTCGACCAGCTAACTCCAGATCAAATGAAAAAAGTTGATGCGCTCTTGAAAACTACTCTTGATCTGCATTTATCTTGATGAGCCGAAGATTTTAATTTTATCTTCTTGAAATTTTATTGTTCGTTGCTGAAATCCGGAATTTTCTTTAGAAAATTCCGGATTTGTTTTTTTAGATCATCAGCTTAGTAGCATTGGCCTTTGTAGCGGTAGATTCTTTCTGCGAAATTTCTTTGGCCTTTGAATTCTGCCAGGATTACGGATTGGGGCGCTTTCACGAAATTAACTGCGATTTGTTGGTTGGTTCTTCTTTCGAAGTATTCAACCTGTTGTTGTCCGTAAACTGTTCTCCATTCGGTGTGGCAGCCTTGTGGGCCGCAGATGACTTCGCTGCGTTGGTAGGTGCAGGATTCATAGCCGCGGTAGGTGTCGGAGTCGGTGACTTGGGTTGCTGAGTTGCCTAAGGCGCCGAAGTCTTGGCCTAGGTCAGCGGATGTGATTTCCCAGTTGCCGTTGTCAGGTACGTTTAATTTTTTTGGTAAGTCTAAGTTGAGTTGCTTTTTCTTGCCGTTGATTTTCAGGTTTAACTGGATTTGATTGCGGCTGACGAAATCGAGTTTGGCGTTGTGGTCACCGGCAGGGATTGTTACGTTGACGATCTGGTCGCAGCGCCAGCCTTCGGCGTGCTCGATCGCGC
>JANOJH010000029.1:0-2484 GCA_031408135.1 Bdellovibrio sp.
CTTCCATACCTATCATAACCATCCCAGCCAATGGTTGAGTTGTTACTTTCAAATACTAAGTTTCCCCACCGATCAAATATTTGCATACTAAATTCTTCTGCACCTTTCACATACGGAAGAAATACATCGTTGAAACTACCATTGCCTGAAACACCGCCATTGGGTCCGTTTAAATTTGGTGTGAAGGCATTCGGAACCTTGGTCACACCACCTTGCTTGGCTGTTATTTTACGAACAAGCGTATCCGAACAAACTACGCCATCACCATGATCGTTCATAGCAATTAAGGTAAGGTCATAGACACCTTCAATTTTATAGGTGTACTTTGGCTCTTCTTCTGTTGATGTGCCGTTATCACCAAAATCCCATAGGTAATCCGTTGCACCCGTTGAGAAATTAAATACGTTCAACTCCGTATCAGGAACAAACAGAAGCGTTGGCCGCGCATCAAATGACGCCACCGGAACAGGATAAATTTCAAAATTATCTTGTTGTGTATTCGCTACCTGTCCTGTGAATGAGCTGGCGGTTTTTAAAAATATGGAATACGTTCCCGGATTGGTGATCTGGAACACCGGCAAGTTTGCATTTGATGTTGCTGCCACACGCCCATTGCTATCCACTACTTTCCACTCCATCACATCGCCTGTTGCCGTATTTTCTGTTACGGAAATATCAGAAGGAAAACAGGCTGCCTGAGGAGATGCTTTAAAATTTGCAACCAAAGGCAGCAATAAAATATTTATGGTTTTTCTGAATTCTGAGACACAACTTCTTCCGTCTGTCTCAGCACCAATATTCGTTACCGTGAGAATAACATCTTTGTCACCCGGTGTTGTGTAATCAACTGTGAATGGCCCAACACCATTTGCAGAGGGAGGATTTCCATCCGATCCAAACTCCCATTCATATTTAAAATCGATCGCATCTACCGGCACTGTTGTATTCGTGAAGGTAACAATCGAATGCCCTCCAATATACGGTGGCACTGTCCCTTCATTAAATCCAGCGGTTGCGCCACGATACACGGTGATAGGTGTTACCACATCTTCAGCCGGACAATTGCCGTTCGTTGATCTGTAAACCACTTCGAAGATAATTGGATTGGAAGCAGACGTGTT
This sequence comes from Bdellovibrio sp., assembly GCA_031408135.1. GTDB lineage: Bacteria > Bdellovibrionota > Bdellovibrionia > Bdellovibrionales > Bdellovibrionaceae > Pseudobdellovibrio. The sequence continues at coordinate 1,122 of JANOJH010000029.1, forward strand.
AATTAAAGTGTAGCTGATATTTGCCGTTGTTTTAATGTCAATCTCCTGAGACGAGCCTTGCACTCTGTAGAACCACTTATGACCAGCGGTTGAAACCCCTTGAGAAGTGTTCACAAATTTGACGGTCTCCCCACTGCATAACACCGTGTTGTCAGGGAAAACACCAGTGGAAATAGTTGGATACACTTTGATCTCTTTTACAAATGGAAGTTTCTTACAACCCAACTGATATTTTGTTGTATCCAGGAACGCTTCCAAAGAGACTTTAAACTTTGACTGTGTGGAAGGTGAAGGATTAACAAATGTGTGGGTGATGATTTTACCTGCAACAGTTGTCGCTGCCTGATACGTTGTGCTGTCTGGTCCATCCAGCCATTTCCAGGTATAGTTTACACCGGCCACCTGATCGTGTTTGAACTGAACCTTAAACGGACTGCAGGAGATTGTCGGGCCTACAATTGAAAATTCATTACTCACCGCATCAACATTGACCGTCACAATCTGATTGATATTTTTAACACAACCAAACTTGTCTTTAACAGAAATCAGTTCATACACAGTCGTTACGGTTGGTGATACCTGAAGAATATTCAATCCACCTAACTTGGTTAAGACTTTTGTAGTCGAACCTTCCTTGTAGGTAACTTCCATGAGTGGCAATCCGACCGGGTCGATGTATACAAACTCCTTTGCTCCTTTACAGAGGAACAAGTTAGTTGACTTTGTGCCGGTAATGTCAAATCCATATATCTCACCACTTACAGGAGGCGCTACGTTCACCACCATAATTCCATCCTGACCTGTGCACGTGTTGCCAACGATAGGATTCGCGCTAACCGGAATTGTGAGGTGAGGTGTAATCGTATATTGATAGGTTCCTAAGAATGATCCAGTATTAACAAAGGTTTGATTAATGGCAGTAGCATTTGTCACCGCTGGAAGATCCGCGAGGTCAGGGTTTGTTCCATCATCTACAATCCAATCAAATACCGGATTGAGTGAAGCAACCACCGAGCTGGTTAGCACATATGGAGTAGGACTAAGGGTTCCATTGTTACAAACATTAACCGATGAAGGCAGGCTTACAATTTTCGGAACAGGATATACCGTAACATTTAAGGTCAAGGCCGTTCCACTGCAAGAAGGAGAGTTCGTTATGTTTTTGGCGTTGATGGTGTAGACAACAGTTTTCTTTTCACTGGAAGTATTGAACAATACCTGTGAGAAAGAATTGCCCGCACCGTTTGATTCTCCTGTAACAGTTGCATTTGGTGCAACCGTCCAGGTTACCGATGTTGATCCTGGAATTGCATTTTCCGTATCCGTAACAATTGGAATAGGATTGAACGGCTCGCCACTGCAA
>JANOJH010000361.1:0-2223 GCA_031408135.1 Bdellovibrio sp.
TTGCCACCTCTTTAAGTCCGTTAGTCTTTTTCTCATCTTCCATGGTCTGTACTTGTTAAAATGGGTTGCGCACAAGGTTTGTGCATAAGCAGTGCCGGGCTTTCGAGCCGCATTCTCTCCCACGACACCGAACGAAATTAAGAAACGAAAACTACAAAGCAACACCGAACCAGCGCTATGTTTTATACACCCGGCCTTTGTCGGTGTTCTTCACAGTGTTCTTCACCGACAAAATTTTTCGGATTGAGATTTTTTCGTTGGTGAAGAACACCAATGGCGAAGGCACTGTTCAAGTGGGTACATATTCCCAAATCGTTGCGGAGTGTCATTACCCAACCCAATACCTGCCGGCATAGGGTTTTTTTCTAAATAAGTTTGACGTTAAAGAAGTGGAACGCCAACCAAGGCGTTGCCTTGAAGGTAAAAGAACCCTACACCCATCCATTGGCCACGGCCATTCGCACGAGGTGAACGGAGTTACGTGCCTCCGTTTTTTGTAAAATGTTTTTACGGTGAGTGCGCACAGTGCCTTCACTGATAAAAAGTTTTTCTGCAATTTCATTGGTATCAAAACCATCAGCAAGAAGCTGAACAATGTCTTTCTCGCGGCTAGTAATGGGTGCAACTTCTTCTGAGTGATTGGTGAGTAATATCTTCACCGCTTCGCCCGGTTTGTTCAAGCTGAGCTTATACTTCGCCCCCTTGCTACTGCTATAGGCAGTAATGTCAGACATCAAAGCCAGCATGAGGTAAGGAAGGCCTGCCTCATTAAAAGCAATGGGTATGTTTTGCTGATGCACAAGAATTCTACCCCGAGGTGTATTGTAGTGCATAGAGTAACCCAGACGCATAAAAGGCCGCTCTTCGGGCGTAAGGGCTTGCACTATTTCCGTAGCTTTTGCAAACACGCTGCCCATTTCCTGTGCTTCGCTTACATCCATTAATCCGAAGGATAAGGAAATACCTTTATGCATAAACTCGCTGGCGGGAATACCAATCACTTCAAACACCGACTCGCTAAAATATCGGTAGCCACTAATGGAATGATCTATAATAACCACTAGGTTGTTTGAGAAGATATACTGCTTAAACAAAGGATGCTCTAGCAGCCCTTTTACATCTTCATCTAGCTGAAGGGGGTTGGCTGGGGCAGTGAAGCGACTTTCAAAAAAGTTTTTGATCTCGCTGATCAGTTGGTTTTGCTGGAGGCTAAGCATTGGCTTTGGTATTTCAATCTACACCTTTAAGTGTATTTACTTTAGTTAATCTTTCCTTTTTATTGCATCAGATAGTAAGAGGAGGGAACAAAATACCTCTTACGGGGTATTGCCAATGCTCAGAATATTACGTGTCTTAAAAAATCAGTCTTCAAAATACCTCCTACAGGTATTGAGTTCGGGGAACTTCCTATACCCAACCATTAGCAACAGCCATTCGCACGAGGTGAACGGAGTTACGTGCCTCCGTTTTTTGTAAAATGTTTTGACGGTGCGTGCGCACTGTGCCTTCGCTGATAAAGAGTTTTTCGGCAATTTCATTGGTATCAAAGCCATTGGCCAGTTGCTGCACGATCTCATTTTCACGTTCACTTAATGGGTTATTGTTTGAACTAGAGCGACTGCTCAATAGCACCTTAATCGGTTCATCTGGTTTATTCACGCTTATAGAATAATGAACTCCATCATTTTTTGCATAAGGTGTAATATCCGATACGAGGGCAACTATAAGATAGGGCACACCAGCCTCATTAAAGACCAGCGGTATATTTTGCTGATGTAGTAGAAGGTAGCCCTTTGGCGATTTAAAACGAACGCTATAATTGAAACGAAAATAGGAGCGATCCTCAACGCTCACTTGCTGCACCAGCGAAGTCACTTTTTCAAAAACAGGAACTAAGATGGCCAGGTCTTCCGGATGCATTAGTCCAAAAGCAAAAGATAAACCCTTTTGCATAAATTCACTGGCAGGGTAGCCCATAACTTCGAGGCTCGATTCGCTCATATAGCGATAGCTACCGATGGAATGATCGATAACAGTAACTTGGTTATTAGCGAAAATAAATTGTTTTAAAAGAGGGTGTTCCAGCAAGTTTTTTACATCATCTTCCAATTGTCCATGTGCCGGTGCTAAATAGTTGGTCTTAAAAAAAGATTGAATATGCTTGATCAGCTCGGTTTGTTGGGTATAGGGCATTGTCTCAGGCTTTATATTTCAATCTACGCT
>JANOJH010000369.1:0-1473 GCA_031408135.1 Bdellovibrio sp.
TAAAAAATTTAAGCCTACTTTGGTGTTTCCTGATCCGGATAATAAACTAGTTTAGCGTTAATGGTTAACGGATAACTACTAACGGATAACGATTAACTGATAACTTTTAACTCTTTGAAGGCCAGACTAAAATCTCTATTACAATATGTAATTATTATTCTAATCACCTCAGCACTCATTTGGGTGTCTTTGAAAAGTTTGAATGTTTCAGAAGGTGAGAATAAAGCAGAGTTCCTCTGGCAAACCTGGGAGAAGTCGGATAAAGGTTATTTGATTCTGATGGCAGTAATCGCCATGGCCAGTCATTTAATACGTGCCATCCGATGGCAAATGTTGCTTTTGCCTGTAGGATATACCGTTAGTTTAGGAAGTAGTTTTCTTTCTGTGATGATAGGTTACCTTGTTAATCTTGCCGTTCCGCGTGGTGGAGAAGTATCGCGTTGCTACAACTTATATAAACTGGAAAACACCCCGCCCGAAATTTCTTTTGGGACAGTAGTAGCTGAACGGGTTGTAGACATTTTGTTTTTATTCTTATTGATTGGATCTTCTTTTATTGCAGAGTGGAACAAACTCACAACTTTTCTTTCGTCTCTTGGGGTTTCATCTTCCGGTTTTACGGTTTCACCATGGGTAATTCTAGGTGTCTTGGGAATTATATTTGGTACTTTCTTTTTGTTTTTTCGTTTTCGCAAAAATGAGAAACTAAGAAAAATTCTGGGCGGCTTCAAAGAAGGATTTCTTGCCGTTTTTAAAGTGAAGAATAAGTCTCTTTTTATATTTTACTCAATTGCTATTTGGGGATTATATTTCTTGATGAGTTATGCAGTCATCAAAGCTTTTCCGGAAACGAGTACATTAGGTTTTAGCGCGGTGCTTACTCTTTTTGCCCTCGGCACAATTGCTATGACAGTCCCTTTACCAGGTGGAGCCGGATCTTATCATACAATCGTTCCATTGGGATTAGTAATGTTATATAATTTACCTAAACCAGATGCTATAGCATTTGTATTTGTTTTTCATGCCTGGCAAACCTTGATCATGATCGTGGCAGGAGTTGTATCTTTGATCATTAGTTACTTCATCATTCGATGGAAAAAACCGGAGATAAAATAAAGGATCTAAAGCACGCAAAGGAGCTGGTCAGGGAATGGAAGTCTCAGGCCAAGACAATTGTTTTCACCAACGGCTGTTTCGACATCCTTCACCTTGGCCATGTTGACTATTTGGAAAAAGCCAGATCACTTGGTGATAAGCTGGTTTTAGGCCTCAATTCAGATGATTCTGTCAGTCGATTCAAGGGTCAAAACCGCCCAATCCAGGATCAAAATAGCCGTTCCAGAGTGCTTGCCGCTCTTCAGGTAGTGGATTTAGTAGTTTTTTTTAATGAAGACACACCCTTAACTTTGATATCTGAAATCCAACCTAATATATTAGTAAAAGGTAGTGACTATTTGGCAGAGAATATCGTTG
>JANOJH010000379.1:0-1058 GCA_031408135.1 Bdellovibrio sp.
AAAAAACAAGGTGACACCTAATGAAAACGCTTTTGAAGATTATAAAATTTGTTTTGATGCGCTTTATCCTTACGTGGATTACTTTGTGGTGAATGTAAGTTCACCTAATACACCTGACCTTCGCCAGTTGCAGGAGAAGGGACCGCTCAAGAAATTATTGTCACACGTGAAGGCTTTAAGTCTGGCAAAGGAAAAACCAAAACCCGTTTTGTTAAAGATCGCACCAGACCTTAGTGAAAGTCAGTTAATCGATATTGTTGAAATACTTCTGGAAACAAAAACGGATGGAGTGATTGCCACCAATACAACTATTTCACGCGAGGGCTTGAGCACTGCGAATGATGAAATAGAAAAAATTGGTGCAGGAGGACTAAGCGGTAAGCCTTTATTAAATCGATCCAATGAAGTAATTTCTTTTTTGCGTGCAAGGCTTGGAAAAGGATACCCAATTATTGGAGTAGGAGGTATTATGTCTCCTGAGGATGCGATTGAAAAACTAAAAGCTGGTGCAGACCTTATTCAGATTTATACAGGGTTTATTTATGAAGGGCCTTCGTTTGTGAAAAGGATCAATAAAGCAATCTTGAAAAACCAAATGCAATAAAATTTACCGGTATAACTATTGTATGGTTATGTTATTTGTAAGACATATACTTCCTCAATGCTTAAGGGTCAAGTAGCAGCTTCTTAATCAATAGAAATCCAATAAAGACAATACTTTTTCAAGGCTCACTAGCAAATTGGAGATCAAATTGGGGAATATCAAGCTTCGTTGATTGTTAGAAAACGAGAATATAAACCTCCAAGGTCTGTTAGCCACAGTAAACAGCCCTTACGCGTTTTAAAGCACATGACAATAATTTAAATGTATTGTTTAATTTTGACTACTTTTTAAACTAATGGCAGAGAACACCTACAAGTCCAACACATTTAAAAAACCCGAAAAAGAAAGAAAGGCAAAGGGCGGCAGCAAATCGAAATTCAGTTTCAGCTTTGGTTTTTTTAAGGATCCGCGCTTTGTACTCGCTTCTGGTTTTTTCTTGCTTATCGTATCGTTA
>JANOJH010000040.1:0-1579 GCA_031408135.1 Bdellovibrio sp.
ATTGGCAGGCGTTGTTTGTGCAAATCCTGCATGCTTATGTGAATGGCTCCGGCAAACAACAGAAAGTTGAGCACGGCATTCATGAGCACGGCCGGAAAATCAACACTGGCAACGAGACCGGAAAAGTACTGTGCGAAGACCGGGTACGTTTTGCCAAGAGCCACCAGACTAATAGACGTAAGGATAGCCAGCAGCATAATGCCAATAGCCGGGGGAAGTTTCAGGTATCGGCTGTTGACGTAAGAAAATAATGCGGATAGAACAATGAGGATTGAGAACGTATAGTATAAATCCATAGATCGCGGAAACGAGTTTTCAAGATACGAAAATCAAGGATTAAGATTAATGTATGATCCTCAACTATTAATAAAATTAATAGTAACGTCAACACACCAGCTATCGCGTTTGTTATGTGAACTACTCATCAATTCAATAGTTCAATTTCCAGTAAAGCAGCTAGCGCGCTAGCAAGGTGTGCCATTACTCAATTCAAACATTTTCATCCATAACATTTTTTGAATATTGCGGTTTTTTATCCTGATGAATAAAATTGGTAAACGTGTACTAACGGAAAGTAGTATGTTGAACGCGTTGCAAACGCATGCCAGCTAAAGGTTTTTAAATGCTTCTACTCTTTAATTTAGGGATACACGTGCTACACCCAAATTTTCAAACGCTAATTCACTCATTCTTGTAATGAATTTACCGTCAATACAAGAAATGAATTCGGCAGCGATTTACTTACTAATTTTCCGATTGAGTTAAATCTTTTACTATGATACTATCCTTATTAAACAAAACCCGTGAGGGCATTTTTACCACCTTGTTGCTCATGCTGGCTGGGTTGGCTTCGGCCCAACAAGAGCCCGGCAAAGAAAAATTTATTGATCCTGTTAACATGGATGTGGCCGTGAAGCCCGGTGATGATTTTAAGAACTATGCCGGAGGAATATGGTTGAAGAACAATCCGGTGCCAGCCAAGGAAACCAACTGGGGAAGTTTTACCATCCTTCGTGACTTCAATTTAAAAGCTGTTCGCGTGATCTTAAATGAAGCGGCTGCTGATAAGAAGGCCGCTTCTGGCTCCATAAAGAAACGCGTGGGCGATTTTTATGCTGCCGCTATGGATAGTGTATCTATTGATAAGGCCGGCTTTGCTCCGGTGAAAGACGATTATGCGCGTGCAGGTTCGGTGCAAACTGTTGCCCATGTGTTGGATGAAATGGTGTATGAACGCACGCAAGGAATTGCCAGTCCTTTATTTGGATTTTTTGTCGGCCAGGATCGAAAGCATCCACAAAATATGGTAGCTCAGCTTTCGCAGGGAGGCACTTCACTTCAGGATCGTGATTACTATTTGAAGGAAGATGCACGCACTAAAAAAATTCAGGCTGCCTTCCACACGTACATGACTACACTCTTCACGTTAGCGGGAGAAACAGAACTAATCGCCAAGCAAAAAGCGGCTGCAGTTTTCAATCTCGAGAAGCAATTGGCAGCCGCCCAGATGAGTCGCGTGGAAATGCGCGACCCATATAAAACCTACAATAAATTTTTGTTGACGGATTTCAGTAAAAAG
>JANOJH010000520.1:0-2610 GCA_031408135.1 Bdellovibrio sp.
CCGCCCTGATCTTTCCAGCTTTTAAATATCGCGTCGACAACAGGTTTCATTGCGGTAAAGCCCGGCACTAAATCCATGCTGTCGTAACTGACATATTCCTGAATCACAAATTCGGCTTCAGGGGCTAGGTGCCGGTGAATCCGTTCGATGGCCCTTTTCGGATCCTGCACAAAGATCATCAGCCACCTGCAGACCGCAGTTTCATAATTTTTATCTTCAAGGTCGAGTTGTTCAATGTTTGATTTATGAGTTTTGAACTTGAGACTTTTATAATTTAATTCTTTTACCTGATTATTCAGATAGTTGAGGAATTTTTCCGAGATATCAACTGAGGTTAATTCGACATTACTTCTGACGTAATTTAAAATTTCAATACTGACGTAGCCCGGGCCGCAGCCAAGATCCAGAATTTTATCAGAGACTCTGAGACGGCTGAAGTTCCACAGCCTGAGGAGCTCTTCCCGCCAGAGGTCGTGCTGCAGCTTAAGTCTTGAAAGTTCTTCCTGATCATCACCCAAAATATAGTCTGTAGACATACAGTCATCTTAGTTGAAGTGGCCAAATTGTCATTGAATTTTAACTGGCGGTAAGCCGGTTCCTTTTCCAGAAGCAGTGCATTGCAGGGATCATTGTCTACTCTTTTAAAAGAGGGGTAATTTCGAGTTCGAGTTTTTTACCTTCGCGCAATACGATTAGCTTAATCGGTAAATTGGGTTTTGCAGACTGCAGTGCAAAGACATAATCGTACAGATTTTCAATGTTAGCGCGGTCGAATTCTGTAATCACATCCCCTGCTTTTATCCCCGCCTTTTCGGCCGGCGAATTTTTTGAGGCCCCGGAAATTTTTACGCCTTTTACACCTTCCTGAGCGTAATCCGGAATCGTGCCGAGATAAATTCTGAATGAACGACCTTCAAGTTTTTGCCCAGAGTTTCCCTCGACTTTAACATAATTGACGACTGGTGAAGAAACAAAAGCCAGTTTTTCGGTAAATGCTCTGACAATGTTAATTACTTTGACCAGACCGTTGTGGTTAATCAGGTCTGCGGTGTCGCGCGGCGAATGATAATCTTCGTGTGCGCCGGTAAAAAATGAAATCGACGGAATATCGGCCAGATAAAAAGACATCGCATCGGTCGGCAGATAGGGATCAGAGGTCAGCACAAGTGGTACGCCTGAAACCAGACCTACTTCTTCACCGAGTGACGACCACTCTTTGGCAGAACCGACACCCTGTATCTGTAATTTTTCGCGCAGCCGCCCGATCATATCCATGTTCAGTGCTGCTTCGAAACTTGCATTGAAATCGGATTTATTTTCAGTTTTCCAGTTCTTAGTGAAAAATCCAGACCCTAAAACTCCGATTTCTTCCCCCGACCAGACCGCAAAATAAAGCGGCTTCTGTAACTTTGTCCTGATTTTCGGATTTGCAAAATGGTGCGCTAGCAACAGCACACCCGTTACGCCCGAAGCGTTATCGTCTGCCCCGAAATGAATTTTACTTTTTTCTTCTGCGCGCGCCAGCGAAGAGCCGGTACTTTCACCCCGACCTAAGTGGTCTCCGTGTGCGCCGATCAGTACGGCTTTGCGGACTTTAACTTTACTATTATTCTGGTTTTTCGGGAGTAGCTTTGCAATAATGTTGTGGCCGATCGATTTATTATGCTTCAGTTCGATTTTTGCCGTCACATATTGCGAGTTGAAAAAAAATCCACGCTCGGATTTCAAACTGACATAATCATTTTCTAAAGCGGAATACTTCCGATAGGTTGAATCGGACTTCTCAAGAAGATTTTCAAAATATTTTGTCGAAATTTTTATTACGGGTAATGTACTTTCGGAAAGACTACCCTCGAACCGGACGTCCTTCAGTCCTGAATTCGTTACAAAAATCACTCCAGCTGCGCCATTGTTTTTTGCAACAGTAATTTTGTGCTGCGGTCTTGAGTAAGAAAGCAGATGCTGTTTCATTTCTTTTTTTTGGTGATCTGGCACATGGTCGAGCAGGATAACCCACTTGGCCTTGATATCGAAATCTCGATAGGAATCAAACGCCGGAAGCGTGTCTGTAGCCGGCGCCTTTATACCGAAGCCGACAAAGGCCAGAGGTGCTGCATTGAACTGGCCGGATTTCGAATAAGAGAGCACTTGGTAATCGATGCCGCGCACAGGTTTACCTTCAAATCGTCCGTTGAAATCAAGAGAATTATTCTCTGTTGCCGTAACCGAAGACGTAAACTCAAACGTCTGGATAAAATCAGAACCGATACCCGGCTCAAGGCCCCAGCTTTTAAACAATCCTGCAATTTCGCGGCTATAATTTTTTTCTTCTTCTGACCCGCTCATTCGTCCGGCCATCGTTTCTGTCGCGAGGTAGTCTATGATCTTGCGCGTGTCTTGCTCGCTGGTTTCAGTTGCGAAAATGAAATTAGTTTTGTTATTCAATCGGTTTCCATCGATTAGCTTAAGCGCTTGTTCATGATTCCAGCTTGCAATGTAGATCTGACTTTCGCCTTTTTCGTTTCGGTGAGTCCAGGAAAGCTGCTTACCGTCCGGCGAGAAAGTCGGCAGTCCATCGAACCCTTCTGTCGTTGTAACACGGATTGGTTT
>JANOJH010000541.1:0-4000 GCA_031408135.1 Bdellovibrio sp.
GCAAACGATAGACTTCCCCAATCGTTTTTAAGTGGCAAGGTATTTTGTGTAGTTTTACTTTCAAAAAACTCTTCAATGCGCTTAGTGCCATCAAGAGATGCTTTTAAAAAAGCTTCTGAAGTCATAGCGCCCAAATGCGGCGTCAGAAGCACATTCTTGGTTTTTAAAAGCTTCGAGTCCTTCGTCAGAGGCTCTTTTGCAAATACGTCTAAACATGCATATTTAATTTTATTTTCGTTTAAAGCTAAGATTAAGTCGTCTTCGTGTAAGGCTTGGCCGCGTGAAGTATTAATTAAAGTTAAATTTGGTTGCACTATTTCTAGGTGCGAACGATTGAACATATTTTTGGTTTCTTTTGTGGCCGGCACATGAAACGTTAAAATATCGGCTTGTTTTAAGACTTCTTCATAGCTGGCTCTGGTTGCTTTTGCATTTGTAAACGTAGCTTCATCTACGTAAGGGTCAAAAGCTAAAACTTCCATATTAAACGCGTTTGCGATTTTAGCTATACGGCTGCCGATGCGGCCAAGGCCCACAATGCCGATGGTTTTGTTATTAAGTTCGGTGCCAAGGTAAGGTTCGCGGTTCCAAACGCCGGTTTTAAGACTTTGACTTGCCGCTGGAATGTGGCGGGTGGCTGCTAATAACAACGCCCATGTGTGTTCGGCTGCCGCCTGCGCGTTGGCGTCTGGTGTAAACATCACGGTAATATTTCGTTTTTGTGTAGCTTCTAAGTCAATGTGTTCAAAGCCGCTGGTACAAGTGACGATCACTTCTAGATTTTTTGCTTTTTCCAGTAACTCAGTGGTGATTTCAAATTTTGATCTTATTAAAAGCGCGTTTGCTATCTCGAGTTTGTCGCTTGAGTACTGCTCGACCTTAAAGTTTTTATTCTGGCTTAACTTTAATTGAGCCTCGTACGCAAATCTTTCGCAAATTAAAATATTTTTCATCGGTTTGATTGTAACCTATAAGTTGCAAGGTTTCTGATATGGTCTGGATCGATTTCAAAACCATAATCTTTCAGCGCAGCCGCCAACCTGTGCATGGTTTCAACCAACTGTTCATCTAATATATAGCCCATATGCCCAATACGGATGATTTTGCCTTTGAGCTGATCTTGGCCGCCCATCACTGTAACTTTGTATTTAGCTTCGAGCTGCAGTCGTAATTTTACGACGTCAATAGAGCTTGGCACGTTGATAGCTGTTACAGAATCTGACGGGCTGGTTGAATATGTAGTTAAATTCATGGCTTTTGCCATTTCGCGCGTGAAGTCGGCTCTACGCTTAAGTTGCGCAAAATGTACATCTAATCCGATTTCCTGAATTTGAGTCAGTACAAAATCCAAAGCCTTAATTAAAGACACGTTGCTTGAGAAAAATGTTTCACCGTTCAGGTTCGCTTTGCGTTCGCGGCGCAGGTCAAAGTAATAGCGCGGGCAGCTTGCTGTGTTTGCTACCGCCCAAGCTTTTTCTGAAAGCGCTACAAAGCTTAAGCCCGTTGGCAGCATCACGGCTTTTTGGCTGCCGGCAATCAGGCCGTCAATATGCCAGTCATCCATTTTAACGTCGTAGGCACCTACGGCGGTTATGCCGTCTACTAAAAATAAACTTTGAGTCTTTGCAACGATGGCGCCTAAGGCTTTAATATCGTGGGCCGTAGCGGTGCTGGTTTCAGTTGCCTGAGTTAACACTAATTTAATATTTTTATTTTTGTTGAGTTCGGCTTCAACTTCGCTTGGGTTAACGGCTTTTCCCCACTCCACATTGATTTTGTGAACTTTTGCGCCGAACACACTAGCCATCTCGGCCCAGCGTTCGCCGAATTTTCCGGATACGATCACTAATACTTCGTCGTGCGGTGAGAGCAGATTCACTAATAAGGATTCCATCGCACCACTTCCGGTGCTCGAATGAATAAACACATCGTTCTTCGTTTGGAAAAAGAATTTTAAGTTTGTTAAAACTCGTTTAAGAATCTCATCAAACTCGGGCGTTCGGTGGTGGATCATGGGCTGTGCTAATATCTTCTGCACCTCGGGGTGCAGTTGAACAGGGCCTGGAGCGAGAAGAATAGCATTTGACATTAGTGTTTCCTTGCGGATTTATTAAAGCAGATGAAGAATAATTTTTCGCGTATTTTCTTGATAATAACAGCCTCAGTCATTCAAATAGTTTTTTCGGGCTGTGCTTATAAACTCAGCGCCGCGGTAGATGCTCTGCCCGGAAACGTGCGAATCCTTCAAATTCCGCTTTTTATAAATGATTCCGGCGAAGTCGGTGCCGAAACGATTTTTACGAATTCGCTTAAAACAGAAGCCTTAAAAAGTAAGTACGTCACAATCCGAAATGAAGAAAGCGATGCTCAGGCCATCCTTCAGGGCCGGATTACAGGCATTAGTGTAGTGGCTGTTGAATCGGTCATTGAAGCCAAAAATACGAAGTACTTACCCACTGAAACCGTGATCGCCACTCAGTACACGATATCTGCAACTGTTAACTTGCGACTTATCCGAAAGGGCAGTTCAGCCATTCTTTGGAGCGGAGAATTTCAGCAGGCTACAAATTACTCAGCTCCGCAAATAACACTCCCAGTTATTAATACGTCTAATGCACTTTACAACCACTCGGCAAAACGGCAGACTTTGGACGCGCTTTCAAAAGAGATGATGCAGGCAGCCTTTGATCGTATGGTCGAAAATTTTTGAAAAGAATTATTAGGACATTGAAGTGAAAATAGATTCTCAGAAATTATATAAAGACCTCGAAGCCAAAAACCTAAAACCGGTTTACTTCCTTCATGGCGACGAGCCCTATCTGCTGAATGGCTGTGTTGATAGCTTTAAATCGGCAGTTCTTAGTGAAGCCACCATAGATTTTAATTATCAGTTGTTTTATGCAGGTGACGCCGACGTAACCTCAATTAAGGACGCGGTTGAGACCCTGCCGGTGTTTACGCCTTACAGGCTGGTGATCGTTAAAAACCTTGATGACCTTAAAGAAGCTGAACTGCAAGAGCTTGAATCTATAATTACGAACCAGGTGCAGTCTACGGTGCTGGTGTTGTTTGCTGAAAAGCCCGATAAACGAAAAAAGTTTTATAAAACTATTTTCGACCTCGCGGTTTGCGTAGAGTTTAAAAAGCCCTATCCCAACCAGTATCCGCAGTGGATTTCGCACATGTGCAAGATTCAGGGCCTGAAAATTTCAAATGATGCCATTCATCGCTTACACCGCCTAGTGGGTAACAACCTCACTGAGCTGCAAAGCCAGGTGTTCCGCCTGCAGGATTATTTAGGCGAAAAAACCGCTATTGAAGTGACTGATGTTAACGAAGTGGTTTCGGTCAGCCGTGAAGAAAGTATTTTTGATTTTACCGATGCTTTAGGTAAGCGCGACCGCGTTTTAGCTTTAGAGCAACTTGTGAACTTGCTCGATCAAGGGCAAAACGAGCACGCGATTATTGCCTTAGTGGCCCGCCATATGCGGATTTTACTGTCAGTTCGGACGGGGCTAGATCAGGGCATCGGTGGCGCGAAATTAGCCAGTATCGCGGGTGTTGCGCCTTATTTTATCGAAAATTACAGCACGCAGGCCGAAAGCTGGTCGGTGCGAAAAATCGAAGATTCCATCTCGGTTTTGCACGAAACCGATAAGGCTTTGAAGTCTTCACCGCTGTCATCGCACATATGGCTTGAGAACTTTGTGCTTAAATCTTGTTCCCTGTAATCAGCTAAAAACTTCTTAAAATTTACTAATTTCAGTATTGACTCACTCCCAAGACCAAAGGACAGTTATATCGTGTGTCAGGTATATCTTTTTTTGGGGGTATAAAAAGTGAGAATTAAAAAACTCGAACTTATCGGATTTAAATCTTTTAAAGACCGTACGGTCATTCAATTCGATGCCGGTATTACCGGTGTTGTAGGCCCAAACGGTTGCGGTAAGTCCAATATCGTCGATGCCTTAATGTGGGTTATGGGCGATCAATCAGCCAA
>JANOJH010000551.1:0-1168 GCA_031408135.1 Bdellovibrio sp.
CAGCTCACGAATGCTTCTTCCTGCACATCGGGGCCTTCCACCACCTGAATGATGGGTAAATTAAAATGTTTTGCAAATCGGTGATCGCGTTCATCATGACCGGGTACGGCCATCACAGCGCCTGTTCCATAGCCAGCCAATACATATTCACTGATCCAGACTGGAATTTCTCTTCCATTAAATGGATTGACCGCGTAAGCCCCGGTAAAACATCCTGTGATCTTTTTCACTTCGGCCATTCGATCTACTTCCGAGCGGCTTTCTACATACTTTAAATATTTTTCAATTTCTTCTTTTTGCTCCGGGCTTGTGATCTTTTTCACGAGCTCATGTTCGGGGGCTATTACCATGAAGTCAACACCGAAGATGGTATCGGGGCGGGTGGTGAAGACGGTGAGAGTGCGAGCCTCATCCCCCTGCCCCTTCTCCGGGGGAGAAGGGGAGGTGTCAACGGCCGACTCTTTTATGGAGGGAGATTTGTCAAGTGATTCCTTGATTTTATGAAGAACTTTTTTCAAGTCGTTCTTTACTTCTTCGTTAGTGAAACGAATGACTTGAAATCCTTCGATCTTTAAGAACTCAGTTCTTGCATGGTCGAATTCTTTGTTGGCAAGATGATAGCCACCATCAACTTCAATCACCAGTCTTTTATCAAGACAAACAAAATCTGCAATGAAAACACCAATTGCATGTTGCCTTCTGATCTTGTGTCCGAGTTTGCTATTTCTTAGTTCCTCCCAGAGAATTGTTTCTTCCTCTGTTGGATTTTGTCTGTTCTCTTTTGCGAAATCTTTCAAGTAAGGCCAAAACTTTTTATCTGAAGTCTCCCTTCCCCTCTCCCCTGGAGAGGGGCTAGGGGTGAGGCTTGCATTCTCTCCACGAGAGGGGCTAGGGGTGAGGTCATGACCAAGGGTGAGGTTAAAATCAATCCTCGCCCCAACACTCTTTCCAATCCAGTTGCGCTGAATGTCTTTCATCGAATCGCTGAAATCAATATCGTCCAATCCTTTCAACAATCGTTCTGCATATTCGGTGATGCGCAAACTCCATTGACGCATTTGTTTTTTGACAACGGGAAAACCACCTCGGTAACTAACTCCATTTATTACTTCATCATTTGCCAATACTGTGCCTAATGCTTCACACCAGTTCACATCGGTATACGCCA
>JANOJH010000557.1:0-2016 GCA_031408135.1 Bdellovibrio sp.
GATCACCGGCTGTTTCCAGCGCCACCAGCGCAAACGTTACGGCTGTTGTCACGAATAAAACAACTATTTCAGATGCCACGGCTCCCGCTTCAGAATTAGCCAGCTTCACCTCTTTAACTACCGCTTTACCCGCGTCTTATAATTTCGACTTTACAGTTACCGATGATGTTGGTGTTGATGCAGTCAACTTTACTGATAATGATGCACTGCCTACATTAATACAAACGGTTACCATTACTCAGGATGCCAATAACGGAACCAACGGTGGTGGTGATGTTGCCACTTTTGACAACTGGACTTTTTCAATTGCTGGTGCACAGTTAACGGATGGTACTTCAACTGTAACCATAACTAACCCCAGCGCCAACATTACCGGTTCAACATTGGTGTTCAACGTTGCTGGGACATCTATGGAGACAGTTGCCAACAACGGCTTAAAAACTTATCAACTTAGAATCTGGCTGCAAAATCCGGTTGATGCCACCCTGCGTGATATTTTAGATAATAAGGATTTTGCCTTTGCGATAAATCAGGGCAATCTTTCCCTGGGTGCTGCCAATGCTACCAGCACGATGGCCATCAGCGGCACCAGCACTGGCGATGGAAGAAACATAGTTACTGTTACAGCCACTCAATTGGATTTCATTACTCAATGGGCTGTCAATGCTCCACAAAGTTATGATGCCGCAATTAGTCCAAGCCCTGTGGCCAAAGCGCGAGATACCAATCAAAACTTAGATACAGACTGGAGTACGGGCAATGGAAAAGTTGGAGCAGTAGTCACGGCAGCACCGGTCACCTACCCATTGGCCAATTCCGCAGTAGCATTAAACAATGGTGTATTCACCTTCGACCCTGCACTGCAGGTGACAAGTGCAGGAGGCGGAACAAATGGTTCTGTTACCAATCTTGTGCTTTCCAGTATAGGCTTAAGTAATGGCACGAGCAATTCCTTTACGCTCAATTATTCCGGAGCCAGTGATATTGCTAGAGAGAACACTGATTTCGTCTACCCTACCAACATTTTATATGCAGCCGCAGCCAATCAGGTTACAGATATTGGTGCTGCCACTGGTGTTGCCATGGAACGCTTCCGAATCCGGGATGGCGGAGCTTTTGCAGATACTGATGGAACATCTACAAAAATGTCTACTGTTACAATTCGGGTTACCAACTATCAATACTTACGGAGGATAGCATTGTACGAAGACGGTACATCACCTGGTTATGCCCTCAACAATGAATTAGCTGAATTGCCAAGCACAGCAGCTACCAATATAGTAGGCAACACAGCCGATTTCGTTTTCACCGGGATTACCACTTTTGAAGCTACCGATGGCGGCTCTCGCGAAAACAACTTCCTGGTGAAAGTAAGTTTTGTATCTACTCAATTTACCGGTGCTAACAACATTGATAATAAGGCGCTTACGTTTGAGGTGGTTGCCATTGCAGCCGCAGGCGTTAGCTCTAGTTTTGCCAACCCAACACCAACGGGTACGGTGAGTTCTGTTTCTGCAAATCAAAACAAAGTTGAAGTCGTTGCCACGCAGATTGATTATACAACCGTTCCCACAGGAGCAAGCATCAGCGTTCCGCTCGTAGTACAAGTTTCAGCAAGAGATCTTTTCGGAAACCCTGACCTTGATTATAATGGAACGATTAGTGCTACGGAAACAAATCCAACCAGCGACTTGCTTTTCCACACACTGAATGATCCAACCGGAGCATTTACGGGCGGTATTAAAAATTATCCAGTAAACTTTCAATTTGATGTGGGCGATGGAAATGTTCAACTCACCATGTCTTCGGGTGCAGCTTCCACAGCTGGTGAAAGTGTTGATGCAGGTACCATTTCAGGAACTTCGCCCAACATTACCGTTATCTCTTCTTTTGAATCGGGTATCAGTAGTTTGGATGGCCCGGGTGTATCTACCGATATTCCTTATGAGAGCTTCCAGGAAGCTACAGACATTACAGGTCTTAGCAATGGTTATACATTGGATCGTCTTCGTTTGA
>JANOJH010000583.1:0-1800 GCA_031408135.1 Bdellovibrio sp.
TCTGGGAGGAGTGCTTGGTGCCTGGATGGCGGGAATGCTGATGGACAGCATTTGGGATTATTATCAAAAAACAACACTTGCAACACAAGTCGTTTCTGCTGGAATACTTTTTGTGGTGTCAGCCTTATCGATTGGTTATAAAATCTACAGCACAGCTCAGCTAAATCCTGCCAACGTATTAAGAGATGAATAAGAATTGGACAAGTCAGGGTTCATTTTTTTTATTCGAGAATAACCCCTTTATCAATTTTTAATTTATTTGCCAGAATTTTGATGGCTTTCGCTTTTATATCAACCAGCGGTATTAATGGAAGGTTTGTTTCCTTAGCCAGCTCATCCCACTTCCGCATCAGGAGGCTGGTTTCAAATAATGAATTGCGTTCAAATGTATTGGCCTCTGATTCGTTCATTACCCCACCTTGATACTCCAATGTTCTCTTACTGGCTTCGCTTAGTTGTGTGAAGTAATCGGGATATTTAAAAGTCAGGTAGCGTTTGGCTTGCACGTGGTTCTCCACCAGCTTTGCAATTCTTTCTGGAAATCCTTTCGAGCGCAAATAATCGGCACCAATTTTCTCGTGGCTTTTCACTCCGAATCCTCCCATATTGTTTGCTTCATTACTCTGCACACAAATGTGGCCAATGTCATGAAAAAAGGAAGCTAAGACTACCTCATCGTCAAAACCTTCGTCAATGGCCAACTGAGCAGATTGCGACATGTGCTCCAGCTGCGACACAGGTTCGCCAATGTAATCGGCACCACCATATTTTTCATATAGCCCAAAAACTTCATCAACAATCAAATTAGCACGGCTTTCCATAGTTTCTTTTCATCAAATCTACTCATGCAGATTGCCAGCGGAATTTATTCAATTTTAATAAACCGTTAAGTTTTTAGCCTCAAAAGTTAAAGTAAGGTTCATTTCAAAAGCCAGCCAGTTTTTGAACTCTGTCCTACCTTGCCGAAAAAAATATGAGAATTGAAATGGTGGTATTTGACCTTGCCGGAACGACCGTTAAGGATAATAAAGATGTGCATCGTGTGTTAAAAAATGCATTGGCTAATTTTGACGTGAATATAACAATTGACGATGCCAATGAGGTTATGGGTATTCCGAAGCCTATTGCGATTGAAAAATTGATCCAAAAAAAGTATCACGGCAACAAAAGCATTATTTCTGAATGGATCAATGAGATTCATGAGCTGTTCGTGAAAGAGATGATCTATTTTTATAGAACTGATTTATCAGTGATGGAGAAAGATGGTGTAACTGAAACTTTCAAAAAACTCCATGCCCATGACATAAAAGTAGTTGTGAATACAGGATTTGACAGACCTATCACCAATGCACTTTTAAATAGGTTAGGCTGGGAGAGGAATCACTTGATAGAGGCTAGTGTGACGAGCGATGAAGTTCTCCGAGGCCGACCTTACCCGGATATGATCTTCAAGGCGATGGAGCTTACAGGCATTCGGGATATTTCAAAAGTGGCGAAAGTAGGCGACACTGTTTCCGATTTGCAGGAAGGGAATTCTGCCGGCTGTTCGCTTGTAGTTGGTGTAACTACCGGGGCTTTTACCAAAGAAGAGTTAGAAAAAGAAGAGCACACTCATCTGATTGAACAAATACCTGAGATGTTGGAAATTCTTGGAGTAAAATAATTGGTGAGTGTATTCATTTTAATCGCTACTGGAGCATGATTGACGGGTGATTTCAAATTCTCCGCAGCTGAGTTAGCAACAAAGTTTGTATAACCATGGCTGGAGCAAACCCTCCAAGGTCTTTTCGCTAAATCAAC
>JANOJH010000586.1:0-1727 GCA_031408135.1 Bdellovibrio sp.
CCGTACGCCAAAGCCGCAGCCGTAGGTTCATTGATGATACGTTTTACATCCAGCCCTGCAATTGTTCCGGCCTCTTTTGTTGCCTGGCGTTCGGCATCATTAAAATATGCAGGTACAGTAATGATTGCTTCTGTTACCGTAGTGCCCAGATAATCTTCGGCCGTGCTTTTCATCTTCTGCAAAATCATGGCAGAAATTTCTTGTGGAGTATACAATCTATCTCCAATGCGCACGCGCACAGTGTCGTTGTTTCCACTTTCAACTTCGTAAGACACCATCTTTTTCTCTCCGCTTATTTCACCAAATTTTTTGCCCATGAAGCGCTTGATGGATGACACGGTGTTCTTAGGATTGGTAATGGCTTGGCGCTTGGCAGGATCACCTACTTTGCGTTCGCCTTTTCCATTGTCCAAAAAGCCAACGATACTCGGGGTTGTCCTTCTGCCTTCGCTATTTGCAATAACCACTGGCTCATTGCCTTCCATTACGGCCACGCACGAGTTGGTTGTGCCCAAGTCTATTCCTATGATCTTTCCCATACTATTTTCAGTTTTTGATTACAGTTTTGATGATATAACACCCCATCATCAACACGTGTGCCAAGGGGGATTTTTAAGGGAAAAGGTGACAGAGTGGCATAATGAGAGAGAATGCCTAATGGATTAGTCGGCTTTTTGGGCGGCATCCTATGCTGGTTGGCTTCCATTGAAGCTCCAGCCAACAAGTTCGGGTCGGGCTGCCTATGCCGAAGCAAGCTTTCTGCTTCGCGCGCAGGCGCTGCAAGCCTGCTATGCCGCTCGCGTAGTCCGGCCACCTCGCGGCTATCGCTGGGAGTTTATCTCGCTTTTTTGAGGGCTACTATCCCTGCCGCAAGTCCACTCTTTATTTTTCTTGATTATCTCCCGAAAAAACTGCGACACCTCATGTATTGACATTTGAGTCTATTTGTCGATTGGGCATTGGTGTAAGGTTGCGCCTTCTTTTTAAATATTGGTGTGAATTTTTTTCCCGTTCTTGCGTCAAAACCTGTAAAGCAGATGAAGAAAGTTTTCTCGATCGTATTAGTTGTCGCTCTAATTCTCTCATTAGGAAGTTGCAAGGTTGTGTTGCAAGGATCTCCAGGTAAATCAGGTTCAGCACCTGGTCAGGTCAAAAAAACCACAGGGAGTCAATCGGCCAAACCCTATGCTCCTGGTCAGCAGCAGAAAAAGAAAAACTGAAAGTCAGAGATGATTTGCCACCATTGCAAGTAAAGACAAGACTATTAAGCTTACTGCGACCACTCCGTAGGAGTTCTATCCCACCGATGTTTTTTAAGTTTTAATTCAAGGGCTTTCTCAAGTTTTTTCCCATCACTTGTAGCAATGTTGGCTTCAACGTTTCTCACTTTTCTCATGCCGGGAATAATGGTGTGTACATCATCGTTGCAAAGAATAAAACGCAAGGCCATTTCTGCCATGGTCATATTCTTAGAAAGAAGTGGCTTCAATGCATCTGCATGATCAACGCTGGAATTTAAATTCTCAGGTACGAAATAAGTGGAGCGCCAATCGTCTTTGGGAAAGACAGTGTCTTTGGTTAGTGTTCCCGTCAATGTTCCTTCATCAAAAGGCACACGTGCAATAACACCAATATCCAGTTTTCGGCAAAGTGGAAATAAATTGTCTTCGGGGTTTTGATCGAAGATGTTGTAAATCACCTGGACTGCATCAATCAAACCGGTTTGT
>JANOJH010000057.1:0-3173 GCA_031408135.1 Bdellovibrio sp.
GTACAGGCCTTGCCAGTCGCGTAACAAGAGATGACGTGCTGACTGCAAAAGGCGCAGCTTCACAAATTTCTGCAGGCGTTGGCGGAACTGGCGCCGTGTCGGCTGGAACTCCGACGATGAGTTTCCCGAAACCCGCGTTCAATTCAACGAATTCACAGGCTGAAGAACGTGTGGATCTGATCGGTATCCGTAAAAAAATTGCGCAAAATCTGCAGATGTCAAAAGCGATTATTCCGCACTTTACGTTAATGGACGAAGCTGATGTTACCCAACTTGTGATAATGCGTGAATCACTGAAAGAATTCGCTGAAAAGAACGGAACGAAGATCACCTATTTACCGATAGTCATGAAGGCACTGATTGCGACCATCAAAGAGTATCCGCAATTCAATGCTTCAATAGATGATGCGGCTTCACAGATCGTTTACAAAAAATACTTCAATATCGGTTTTGCGGCCGACACTCCAAACGGATTGGTTGTTCCGGTTATCAAGAATGCCGACCAAAAAACAATTCTCGAAATTTCGAAAGAGATTATTGAACTTTCCAAGCGTGCGCGCGATGGCAAGTTGAAACCTGACGACATGAAGGGTGGTTCAATAACCATTACGAATATCGGCTCAATCGGCGGCACTTATGCAACACCGATTATTAATCATCCTGAAGTTGCAATCCTCGGTATGTACAAGATTCAGGATAAACCGGTTCTTAAAGATGGCGCTGTTGCGTTCATCAAAGCAATGAATTACACCGTTACAGCAGATCATCGTTTGATTGATGGAGCCGTTGCCGCGAATTTCTTAAAATCATTCTTCAACAAAATTCAGAACCCTGCGATTTTGATGATGGGGATGTCGTAATGCAAACTTTTGATGTGATCGTCATCGGCTCGGGCCCGGGCGGCTACGTTGCGGCCATTCGCGCAGCCCAACTCGGTTTCAAAACTGCAATTATCGAACGAGAAGCTCTCGGGGGCGTTTGTCTAAACGTCGGATGTATTCCTTCAAAGGCGATGATTACAGCCACGCATCTTCTGCATAAAGCGCAGCACGATTTTAAAACGATGGGCCTCAATATAAAAGGCGGCATCGAAGTTGATATGAAAAAACTTGTCAGCTGGAAACAAAGTGTTTGCGATAAAATGTCTGGCGGAGTGAGCCAGCTTTTGAAAGGCAATTCAGTTAGTGTGATCAAAGGCACTGCCGAATTCAAAACTCCAACTGAAATTTCCATCAATTCTGCCGATGGTAAAGATTCTGCAACAGCAAAATACTTTATTATAGCGACGGGCTCGCGTCCGATCGAAATTACGGGGTTTCCATTTGACGAAAAAGACATTTGTTCTTCAACCGGCGCGCTCGCCTTTGATGAAATTCCAAAATCCGTGGTCGTTATAGGCGGCGGCTATATCGGTCTTGAAATTTCCTGTTACCTTCGAAAGCTCGGAACGGAAGTTACGATTATCGAAGCCAATACCACTTTATTGGCTGGCGTTGTCGATCCTGAATGTGCTCAGGTTGTAACCAGAAAGACCGAAAAATCTGGAATTGTTATTAAGTACGGGGCAAAGGCAAAAGCTCAGAAAAAAACCAAAGACGGTTATGAAGTTACGGCTGAAATAAACGGAAAAGATGAAATTTTTAAGGCAGATAAAATTCTGGTAACTGTCGGAAGACGTCCTAACGGCGATCAGGCCGGTTTGAAAAACGCGGGAATTGCGGTCGACGAACGCGGTTTTGTAAAAGTAGATGCAAAACGCAGAACCAATGTTCCGCATATTTTCGCCATCGGAGACATCTGCGGCCAGCCTATGCTGGCACACAAAGCGTCTTACGAAGGTGTTATGGTTGCCGAAATATTATCAGGTGCAAATCGAGTTTACGACGCCAAGACTGTTCCGGCAGTTGTCTTTACAGATCCTGAAATTGCCTCTGCAGGCATGACCGAAGCAGAATGCCGCGCGAAGGGTTACAACGATCTGCTCGTTGCCAAATTTCCATTTGCAGCCAACGGACGCGCCGTCAGCATGAGCGAAACCGAAGGCTTTGTGAAGATGATCGCCGAAAAGAAAACCCATGTCGTTCTTGGTATCCATATCGTCGGACCAGAAGCCTCTAATTTAATTTCAGAAGCTGTTCTTGCAATTGAAATGGGAGCACGGCTCGAAGACATCGCATTTTCTATTCACCCTCACCCGACACTCGGTGAAACGATGATGGAATCGGCAGAAGCCACACTTGGTCACGCTATCCATATCATTCAGAAACCTTTGGCCGGCGCGAACAAGCCGGCGCATGTCTAAACCCGTTTTTCAGGATTGGGGGCTGATTGATTATCAATTAGCACTTGATCAGCAGCTTGAATGCCTTGAGCTACTGAGCCTCGATCCTGAGCATCCTGGTTTTTTAATCTTCTGTTCTCACCCACCGGTTGTGACTACTGGCCGCCAAACGCAAACAGATGACATTTTTTCATGGAAAGGCCCCGTAGTTGAAATTTCGCGGGGGGGGCGCGCAACCTACCATGGCCCGTCGCAGTTGGTGGTATATCCAATCCTGAATTTGAAAGCATACAGAAATGGCCGCAAGCCGCAGGAAGTACGTGGATATCTGCGAGCATTCGAGCAAGCCATCGTTGAAACCCTCAGCGAGTATCAAATCTCAGCCGTTGGGAAAACCCCGCAAAAGGTTGCAGACAAAAATTTCGAATCAGATGAAACCGGCGTTTGGGTCGGCACTCAGAAAGTCGCTTCGCTGGGTATCGCCGTTAAAAAATGGATTACCTATCATGGCGCCGCAATCAATTTAGATCACGACACCGAGGCCTTTAAAGGCTTGAATCCCTGCGGATTTAAATCCGACACCATGACAAGCGTTGAAAAACTGTTCGGTAAAAAATTGAACCGGCAGGAATTTGCCGAGAAACTAACATTTAATCTCAATCGACTCTTGTAATTTGTTTTTTCGGAATTGTAAAAATAAAGCAAGTATGCGTCCGGGCCGGCTCATAGTAGAGCTCGCCGCCGTGATTGCGGATGATCTGCTTTGAAATACTTAAACCTAAACCCGTGCCTTTACCGGCGGATTTTGTGGTAAAAAAAGGTTCCATCATTTTCTGAAGCACAGCGGGCTGAATTTCCGAACCTGAATCCATAATCTCGATCAGGTAAAAAC
>JANOJH010000061.1:0-7726 GCA_031408135.1 Bdellovibrio sp.
TGAGACCTGGAAAGTTTCTCAGATCAAAACTCAGGAAAAAGATGGGTACACAGCTGTTCAGTTGGCTGCAGTTCCAAAAAAATCAAAAAATTCATCTTCAGCGGAAACCAATCATCTTAAAGCTGCAGGTTTTGAATCAGGCGCCCAATACGTAAAAGAATTGCGCACTGAAAAATTACCTGACGGTTTAAAGCTTGGTGATACTGTATCTATCGATACTCTTGCTAAGGGCGATGTTGTTAAAATCACGTCGACTTCAAAAGGTCATGGATTTCAAGGTTCAGTTCGTCGCTGGAATTTTGCCGGTGGACCTGCAACTCATGGATCTAAGTTTCACAGAAGACCAGGTTCTTCTGGTAACAGGACATGGCCGGGTCGTGTAATGCCAGGTAAAAAATTTCCAGGTCACTGGGGTGATGAAACAATCACAGTTAAAAATGTTGTGGTTGTGGACGTTATTGCTAGCGAAGGTGTTGTTTTGGTAAAGGGACCAGTTCCCGGCAGCAAAAACACTCTTGTTAAGCTGGTGAAGGGGTAATCATGGCTACAGTTAATGTAATAAATTGGAAAAAAGAAAAAGTCGGTTCTGTTGATTTAGCAGCTGATGTTTTTGAAGTTGAAGTTAGAAATGACCTTTTACATTCAGTTGTAAGATGGCAATTGGCATCTCGTCGCGCCGGCACTCACATGACCAAAACTAAAGGTCTTGTAAGCGGTGGTGGTAAGAAGCCTTTCAAGCAAAAAGGAACCGGTAATGCCCGTCAGGGTTCAACCCGATCTCCATTGATGCCAGGTGGTGGTACAATGTTCGGGCCTACGCCACGCAATTACTCGTATGTTTTACCTAAGAAGATGCGAAAGATCGGCCTTTCTATGGCGCTTTCACATTTATTTAAAGAGGGAAAGATTTTCGTTGTTGATAGCATGGCTTCTGAAGGTAAAACCGCAGAGCTCAATAAGCGATTGAAAAACTTCGGTATTAAAAAAGCGGTTTTAGTGGATGACGTTTCTGACGAAAAATTCTTGATGGCGACACGAAATTTACAAAATTTTAAATATTTCCCGGTAGCGGGTCTAAATGTTTTTGATTTATTAAAGTTTGACGCTGCAGTTATCACTAAAAAATCTATTAACAAAATTATCGAGCGTTGCTCGTTAGAAAGCTAATTGGAGAAAAGATGATACAAATAATAAAATCTCCATTAATTACTGAAAAAAACACAGCGTTATCTGAAGTAGGAACCTACGTTTTCGAAGTTCATATCGAAGCAACAAAGCCTGAAATCAAAAAGGCTGTTGAAACTGGCTTTTCTGTAAAAGTTCAAAATGTGCGTACTTCAGTTTGTCGTAACGACATGAAGTACAACAAATTCGGACTTTCTAAGATTCGTAGATGGAAAAAAGCTTACATCAAGCTTGCTGCGGGCCAAAAAATCTCTTTATTTGAGGGAGCTTAATCATGGGTTTAAAAGTATATAGCCCGAGATCACATGCTAGCCGCGGAAGAATCGGTTTTGACTTCGCTGAGATTACTAAAACTACTCCGGAAAAGTCTTTAACTGTTCCTCTTAAGAAAAAATCTGCTCGTAACAATCACGGTCAGATCACTATTCGTCATCAAGGTGGAGCTCATAAGCGCCGTTACCGTTTAGTAGATTTCAAAAGAACTAAATTGGAAGTGCCTGCAACTGTAGCTTCGATCGAGTATGATCCGAATCGTACATGTCGTATTGCTCTTATTCATTATAAAGACGGCGAAAAGGCCTACATTCTGGCGCCAATCGGTTTGAATGTTGGTGATTCTGTTGTTTCCAGCGACAAAGCCGATATTAAACCAGGTAATTGCATGTCACTGTCTGCAATGCCAGTTGGCGCTATTATTCACAACATTGAGATGAGACCCGGTAAAGGTGGTCAAATCTGTCGTGGTGCCGGTGCCTCTGCAACTCTAGCTGGTAAAGGTGATCAATATTGCCAAGTTCGATTGCCATCAGGCGAATTGAAGCAGATTTTATCAACTTGTAAGGCTTCAATCGGTCAAGTCGGTAACACTGATAATGAAAATATTAAGCTTGGTAAAGCGGGTGCTTCTCGTCATAGAGGTATACGTCCAAGTGTTCGTGGTATGCATATGAACCCAGTTGACCATCCACTCGGTGGCGGTGAAGGAGTTGGTAAGGGGCATCACCCGGTTACTCCTTGGGGTAAGCCGTGTAAGGGTTTCAAAACTCGTCATAACAAACGAACAAACTCTTCAATTATTAAACGTCGTAAATAGGAGACAGTGTGGCACGTTCGATTAAAAAAGGACCTTTTGTTGATTTGCACTTAGCTAAGAAAATAGATAATGCACTTCAAAAAAACGATAAAAAAGTAATTAAGACTTGGTCACGTCGATCTACGATTCTACCGGAATCCATCGGCTTGACTTTTGCGGTGCACAATGGAAGAAAGTTTGTACCCGTTTACATAACTGAAAACATGGTTGGTCATAAGTTAGGTGAATTTGCACCTACTCGTACCTTCCAAGGTCATGCTGAGAAAAAAGCAGCTCCTGCGGCACCTGCTGCAGCTAAGAAATAGTGGTGGTAGATAATGGAATCTAAAGCATCTTTAAAATTTACTATGGTTGGCTCTCAAAAGGCCCGCCTAGTTGTTGATACAGTTCGTGGAAAGTCAGTTGATGAAGCTCTTAAGACATTAACTTACATGAATAAAAAAACAGCACTTCTCGTTAAGAAATTAATCGAGTCTGCTGTAGCAAATGCTGAATACAAAAAAACAATGAACATGGATAAGCTTTTTGTGAAGTCTATCACTGTTGATCAAGGGCCGGTTTTAAAACGTTTCAGACCTCGCGCACAAGGTCGTGCTTTTGGTGTTCGTAAGAAACTTAGTCATATCAATGTTGTCATTGGGGAGAGTAAATAGTGGGACAAAAAGTTCATCCGATTGGTTTACGCGTAGGTGTCATCAGAACTTGGGATTCTCGTTGGTATGCTAAGGGTCAGAAGTATTACGAAAATCTTCATGAAGACATTAAATTAAGAAAATATTTAAAAGCAAAACTGAAGCACGCCGGAGTTTCTAAGATCGAATTAGAGCGCGCCGGAAATAAAGTTAAAGTTATCATTCACACAGCACGTCCTGGTGTCGTTATCGGCAAAAAAGGCACTGGAATTGATACTTTAAAAGCTGATGTTCAAAAATTAACAACCAACGAAGTTTTTTTAAGCATTCAAGAAGTAAGAAAACCGGACTCAGATGCTCAGTTAGTTGCTGAGAGTATTGCAATGCAGTTAGAAAAACGTATTTCTTGGAGACGAGCTCTTAAGAAAGCAATTGCAGCTGCGATTAAATCCGGCGTTCGAGGTATTAAAGTTCGTGTTTCCGGTCGATTAGACGGAGCCGAAATTGCTCGATCTGAATGGTACAATGAAAAGTCTGTACCTTTACATACATTAAGAGCCGACATTGATTACGGAACTGCAGAAGCATTAACTGCTTATGGCATTATCGGAATGAAAGTTTGGATTTACAAAGGCGATATTCTCTCTGCCAGAGAGGTTCAAGTTCAGGAGGCCGGCCGTGCTAAGTCCTAAACGTGTTAAGTGGAGAAAACAATTTATTGGTCGCGCGCGTGGGTTAGCTTACCGCGGATCTAATCTTGATTTTGGAGATTTCGGATTACAGGCAGCTGAAGAAGGTCGTCTTACAGCAAGACAACTTGAAGCTGGTCGTATTGCGATTTCAAGAACTATCAAGCGTGGTGGTAAGATGTGGTGCCGTGTGTATCCGGATCTTCCAGTTACAAAGAAGCCAGCTGAAACACGCATGGGTTCTGGTAAAGGTAATCCGGAATTTTGGGTAGCTCGAGTTCTTCCTGGAAGAATCTTGTTTGAACTCAACGGTGTTACAAAAGATCAAGCTAAGGAAGCTTTTCTGCGAGCATCGCACAAACTTCCTTTTAAAACTAAATTTTTGGAAAGGGCTTAGTTGTGAAACTTTCTATGAAATTTTCTGATGTTGAAAACAAGTCAGTGACTGAACTAATCAAACAAAAAACTGAACTTTCTACTAAATTATTTGATTTGAAGATGAAAAATTCTTTAGGACAACTATCAAGTCCTCATCAAGTAAGAAATGTTCGAAAAGACATAGCTCGTATTAATACGGCTATCGTAAGAAAGGCAGCTAGATAGTATGGCAAAAACTGAAACAACCACTACTAGAGGTCGTCGCGTAGAAGTACAGGGCGAAGTTGTTGCAAACAAAATGCAAAAGACAATTTCGGTTCTTGTTTACAGAACAATCCGACATGAGAAATACGGCAAGTACGTAAAAAAATCTTCAGTGATTAAAGCTCATGATGAAAAACAGGAAGCAAAAATTGGCGATACTGTTATCATTTTTGAAACTCGTCCACTGAGCAAAACAAAGCGTTGGTCATTGTCCAGCGTTGTGAACACAACAAAGTAAGGGTGCATATATGATTCAAATGCAATCTAGACTAAATGTAGCAGATAATTCAGGGGCTAAAGAAGTCATGTGTATTAAAGTACTTGGCGGCTCTAAGAGAAGATTTGCTTCAATCGGTGATATTATCGTGGTTTCGATTAAAGAAGCTCTTCCAAATGCTAAAGTGAAAAAAGGCGATGTGGCGAAAGCTGTAATCGTTCGTACGATTCACAAATTGCGACGTCCGGACGGAAGCTACATTCGATTCGACGAAAATTCAGCAGTATTAATTAACGCCGCAAAAGAACCAATAGGTACTCGTATTTTTGGTCCGGTTGCAAGAGAGTTAAGAGCAAAACAGTTTGTTAAAATTGTTTCTCTGGCTCCAGAAGTTATATAGAGGAAAACATGAGTCGTTTAAAAGAAACCTACCAAAAAGAAGTCGTACCTAGCTTATCAAAGCAAATGGGTTACAAGAGTGCGATGCAAGTTCCTCGTTTAGAGAAAATTGTAATCAGCGTTTGTACAAGCGAAGCCGTCCAGAATCCTAAAATCGTAAATGGTATTGTTGAAGAAATCACTGTGATTGCCGGTCAAAAGGCCGTAATTACAAAAGCCAAGAAAGCGATTTCCAACTTTAAATTAAGAGAAGGTATTCCAATTGGAGTACGGGTAACACTCAGAAGAGAAAAAATGTGGTCTTTCCTTGATCGTCTGCAATCTCTTGCTTTGCCGCGAGTTCGTGACTTCCGTGGATTACCGCCAAAGGGTTTTGATGGACGTGGAAACTACAATATGGGTCTGAAAGAACAGATCGTTTTCCCGGAAATCAATTACGATCGTGTTGAAAAAGTGCGTGGAATGAATATTACAATTTGTACAACTGCAGGCAACGACAACGAAGGCAAAGCTTTATTAGAAGCTCTCGGTATGCCTTTCAGAAAGTAATGGGATAAAAAATGGCTAGAAAAGCTGCGATTGAAAAAAATAACGATAAAAAAGCAAAATCAACCAAGTACTGGAAGTATCGTGCTGAATTGAGAGATAAAGCTGTTAATTTAAAACTGTCTGACGAAGTAAGAACTGAAGCACGTAACAAACTTCAGGCTTTACCGCGAAACACATCTCCGAATCGAGTTACAACACGTTGCCAGATTTCTGGTCGCTCTCGTGGTAACTACAATAAATTCGGTCTTTCAAGAATTGCTTTTAGAACACTTGCGCTTGACGGGAAACTACCTGGCGTAACGAAAGCCAGCTGGTAGGGGGATTAATGGATACAATTGCAACAATGTTAACAGTAATTAGAAATGGTTCGGCAGCGAAACTTGAAAAAGTAGATATGCCGGCTTCAAAAATTCGTGAGAATGTCGCAAAAATTTTAATTAGCGAAGGTTTTGCCCGAAGCTATAAAGTTGCACGCGACAGTAAGCAAGGAATCATGCGCGTTTATTTGAAGTATGACGAAGTCGGTAACCCTGGCTTTACAAATCTTCAGAAAATCAGCACTCCGGGACGTCGAGTTTATATAAACGCAGATAAGATTCCAGTTGTTAGATCTGGAACTGGTCAGTCAATTATCAGCACAAGCAAAGGAATCATGACAGGTAAAGATGCGAAAACGAACCACTTAGGTGGCGAGCTTCTTTGCTTAGTTTGGTAGGGTGTTATGTCAAGAATAGGTAAATATCCAGTTA
Source organism: Bdellovibrio sp. (assembly GCA_031408135.1). GTDB lineage: Bacteria > Bdellovibrionota > Bdellovibrionia > Bdellovibrionales > Bdellovibrionaceae > Pseudobdellovibrio. The sequence continues at coordinate 6,156 of JANOJH010000061.1, forward strand.
ATTTTGATGATAAAGTACAAGTTTCTGTAAACAACACAATCGTTACAGTAAAAGGTGCTAAGTCATCTTTGAAGTATGATTTAGATTCGCGAATTACAGCGAAAGTTGATGGCAAAAAAGTAACTTTGACCCGTGTTGATGAATCGAAAGAGTCTAAGTCTTTACATGGTTTGTATAAAGTTTTACTTCAAAACGCCGTTGATGGATTAACTAAAGGTTTCACAAAAACTTTAGAACTTCATGGTGTCGGTTACCGTGCAAATGTACAGGGTAAGAAGCTTGAACTTTCTTTAGGTTTTTCTCATCCGATTTTCTTTGAAATTCCTGAAGGAATTGAAATTAAAGTGGATAAGCAGATTACAATCAGCGTAACCGGAGCCGACAAAGCTTTGGTTGGTCAGGTAGCTGCTGAAATTCGTGGTTATAGACCACCAGAGCCGTATTTGGGTAAAGGTGTTCGTTACGCCGGTGAGCATATCCGTCGTAAAGCTGGTAAGTCTGCGGGTAAATAGTAATTAGTAAGATTTTAAATAGAGGTAATTTATGAAGTTAAGAGTTTCAAAACACACGTCTGCAAAGACGAAAAATAGAATGAAGAAGAAGATCAGAATCAGAAAGACTGTAAAAGGTACTTCTGAGCGTCCGCGCTTATGTGTTTTTCGTAGTGCTAAACACATTTACGCACAGGTTATCAATGATGATCTGGCGCAAACTGTACTGACTGTGTCTTCTTTAAGTTTGGAATCTAAAGCAACTGGTAAAGAACTGGCTAAGACAGTTGGTAAAGCCATAGCCGAAGCTTCTTTGAAAAAAGGAATTAAGACTGTAGTTTTTGATAGAAATGGATTTATCTATCACGGTCGTGTTCAATCTTTAGCAGACGGCGCCCGCGAAGCCGGCTTAAATTTTTAATCGGAGTTTAGATGGAAAAAATGAACGTAAATGACATGGAAGAAAAAGTAGTAGCAATCAACCGCGTAACAAAAGTTGTTAAGGGTGGTCGTAGATTTTCTTTCGCAGCTTTAGTTGTTGTTGGCGATAAGTTGGGTCAGGTTGGTTTCGGAAGCGGTAAAGCCGGCGAAGTACCTGAAGCAATCGGAAAAGCCACTCGATCTGCAAAAAAGCAGTGTCGCGAAGTTAATCTTAAAGATGGTACGATTCCTCATGAAGTCATTGGTAAATTCGGAGCGGCAAAAGTTATCATGAAGCCAGCATCTGCAGGTACCGGAGTTATCGCCGGCGGAGCAGTACGAGCTGTTCTTGAATCTGTCGGAGTTAAAGATATTTTAACTAAATGCGTGGGAACAAGAAACCCGCACAATGCTGTACGGGCTACTTTAAACGGCTTATCACAGCTTAAGAAACTGGGAGCTGTATAATGGCTAAGACTTTTGAAATTAAATTAAAAAAATCTACAATCGGATGCAGTCCCACCCAGCTTAAGACTATGGAAGCATTAGGTTTAAGAAAAATTAATCAAACTGTAACTAAAGCTGATAATCCTGCAAACAGAGGCCAGCTTTATAAAATTCAACATTTAGTTGAAATAACTGTAAATAAATAATCGGAGT
>JANOJH010000656.1:0-3336 GCA_031408135.1 Bdellovibrio sp.
TGCGCACCGAAGTTTTAAAAGGCGCTTATCACCTGATCGACTATAAAAATTATGCCGGCTATGAACCCGGGGACAACGTCGTCAATATTTTTGCAATGGGTTCAATGGTCACAGAAGCTCTCAAGGCCTCTGAAAATCTGCTGTCCCGCGGAATCTATGCCAATGTTATCGTTGTGACCTCGCCCGATTTGCTCTGTGGAATTCTCGCGCACGAAAACAACTACGATTATTTAAAAAACGAGCTCCAGATTAATTCTGATTTATTTTTGAATAAGTCCGGCGATGTCGGATCGGCTGAACTGGTAACAGTGTCCGGCCGAAGAATTCCGATCGTCAGCGTGCACGACGGTGAAGCCGGACTGCTCGATAATCTGGGTTCAATTGTCGGAGTTCGTCATGAATCGTGCTCGGTCAGAAAACATTCAAAATGTGGTCGCCCAGTTGAAATCTATCACTTTCACCAGATCGATGACGAAGCCGTCGTTGAAGCCTGCGGAAAGGTGCTTTCAGAAACAGCGCTTGAAAAAGTAATTGTTGCGAAAAAATCGCTGGATGAAATTTCGCAATCAGAATCGGCCGGACAGGGTACCGTTGCTCATTGGACCGAACTGTGGCCAACCAAAAATCAAAGCCACAAGCACTAGTATGCAATATCCTGACGAAGGAGAGCTGTTCAAAGTTGAAAAATCTAAAAAAAAATCAGACAGTCTGATTTTTTTCGTGCATTTTTTCAAAGGTCATAAAAAAGCCCTCAAACGTCATGTCGAGCTTGTAAATGAATTCGGCTATGATGCCTATGTGTTTAATCTCCGAGATTCGTTCAAAGAGCATCAGTTGCTGCCTTACTCGCCTATTTCAAAAAAATTCGGCCTGAAGCATGCGTTGGCCGACCAAATCGAAGAACATCTCAACCTTTTACCCGAATACAAAAGTAAAATCGTCTTTGCATTTTCGAATGTTGCTGGTTCCGCGATCGAGGTTATGGCCCGCAGAAAAAGTAACGACGTCGTAGCGCTAGTTTGCGACAGCGGCCCCGGCGCAAGCTTCGCCTACTCGTCGTACAAGTTGCTTGAGCAACAATTTAAAGTTGATTCTCTGCCGTTGAAAGTGCTGGGTACACCATTCATTATGATAGGCTGGAGCCAGGCTATGCATAAAGATATCCCGTTAGATCTGCAGAAACTACGCGAGGGTTTCCCTGTACTGAGTATCCGTGGCTGGAAAGATAAACTGATTTCGCCTTCGCACATCGACCGCATCTTTGAACCGGCAAAAAATATCCACTGGATTAAGCTGGGGCTGCCTGAGGCCGGACATTTAACCGGCCTGAAGGATTTTCCTGAAGAGTATCGCGCGGGCCTACATGGCTTCCTAAGCACGCTCTGAATCTTACTGAGTCAGCAGTTTGAATAAATGACTACATCTGAATACTGCACCGGTTCGCAATTGCATTACATTTTTATACGCGGACGTCGTCTTATCCAGAATATTGCCTTTGTATTTGCCGTCTTCAATGGCTTTCTTCATATCTTCGGACATGTGGTCATGTGCATATTTTTTAGCTTCACTCGAAAGACGCTTCATATAGAAATAACCGTAAATTAGCGGAGCCGCCTGCACCACATACTTCATATGCTTTACTAGCCACAAAGCCTTACTCCTGCCATTAAATCCGATAACCTGCGCCTTTAACCGATCCGACATTTCAGAATCCGGGATCAGATCGTTGGCCGCTTTTTCTGCCAGCTGTCTCCAACGGGCAACTTGTTCAACCTCTAACGGCTTGAAAGAAAAGATACTTTTAAAATTTTTAAGCGCGTTCGAGAACCTTACAAATAACGATTCTTTAGCGGTTACCCAGTTAACGCCGAAATTCTTGTGAATAAAACGGCGATAAGCCTCATCTTTGTAATGCTTTTCAAAAGACCGATTGTCATACTCGCCTTCAAACTGGTGTTTGATATAATCATTTTTCGTACGTGGTATAAAATCTTTAGTTAAATGATTCGCCATCTCGCCAGCCAGTTTGAGCTGTGCCAGCTCTTTCGCCCGCTTCTGGATAAACTCTTCCGACATCATTTCGGCGTTGCCCGAATCGCCCAGGCCCGAAAGCAAGCGCAATTTTTCCTGTCCTAAATGCTCTTCCATTGATTGCCGTTCAAGGGCGCTCAACTTCTGTAATTGAATTTCAACATTATCGAGCTCGCGCAGGCGCCCTTCATACCGCGCCACTTCCAGCCGGTATCGTCGAAGAAATGATTCTGTGGTCTGCCCTTCCAGAAGTTTGCTCAGATCAAAAATATCTTTACCATTAAGAGTTTTCAGAAACTCGCTGTGGGCGTTCTTCATCAAGGTCTGCATAATAATTTCCGTCACATCAAACGACGGATTTCTGATAAATTCTTCCGGAAACAGTTCGTTAAACGAAACATCCGCATTTATTTTTCCCTGCTTTTTGAAAGAATCATAGATGCGCTCTAATGCCAGCATTTTATATTCGTACTTTTTGTACATATTTTCCCGGTAGATTGACTGTAACTCATGGTCCGAAAGTATTACCGTCGAAATGATCACCGAACTGCTAAGATCCGCCACGGTCAGTTTTCTTTTAAGATGTGTGTTCTCGGCAAATTTGTTCAGATATTCCAAAGCACTTTTGTCGTCAATTTGATCCGCCGGTAAAACTGACTTCAAAGCTACATAACTTGAAAGCATCTCGCGGATCATATCTTCATACTTTTTAGGCTCAAGAAAAGCACGGTCCGGGCTGTGACCATCCGGAGCATGTCCTAACAAATTAGAAAAACCGGCGTGACCAAATGTATCCATCTTCGTGTGTGTTCCGGCCGAGAACAACTGCAAATCGCCCTGCACAAGTCCGTGATACAAAAATACCGAACCAAGGGCATGGTTACGTTCAGCTAAAGAAAGCTTACTTTTTATAATGTGACTCAAAATGCTGGTGCCGCCGTGGCCAGAGGTATTTATTTTCGCGGCATCGCCATGGAAATGATAAAGTTGGCGTTGCGAAGATAAAAGCATAGCTGAGGTTGTTGCCGTTTCATCAATGTACTGATTGCCGATAGAAAGGTATTTTGCGACGCCGTCTGAAATTCCGGCCGCTCGTGCCAGTACGTAGGAAACTCTTAAGTGAGTATCGCTCTCATACCCTTGCACTGAGAAAACCGGTAGCAACAGACTCACTGCCAATAATATTTTTTTCATACCAAAACCTTCCACCATTCACTCACTTACTGATTTAAATACGCCGCTAAAGCCAAAAGTACTTTTTCGCGCGGAAAAGGGTTTAATCTTCCATCTTTCATCTTATTGACC
>JANOJH010000660.1:0-4067 GCA_031408135.1 Bdellovibrio sp.
ACTGGCTTTGAAAGCTTTAAAAATAAAGTCGAAAAGTCACGCAAGAGTCACGACGAGAATAAACGTATGTGGGACATCGTGGAAGATCTGCAACCGGCCTCATTCAAATTAAGGGATGCGGTTGACGCCTCAGAGTTACTCGTATCAAACGAACTCTGGCCGCTTCCAAAGTACCGCGAGATGTTACTCGCCCATAACCTCGCTTAATAATGTACGCCGTACCTAATCCCCCGAAGGGGGGATTAGGTACGGCGTACATTTCTCATTTCTATTTCATGAACATGTCGATGTAGGTTGTGTAGGACGGTTTTACTTTTGCTGTTACCAGTCTTGGTTGAACGCCCGGAATGTTGATGCTCATCGCCAGCGGTACGCCTGCTTCTAACATCTGTTTGGCTTCTTTTACTTTTCCCGGCTTAGCCCAGGCACGGCCCATGAAGAACACGCGTAAAACCTGGCTGTCTGAATAGGATTTAACTGTTGCATACGAGCTCATGATTTCGCTTGCGCGTGACATCTGCAGGCCGTACGGCACTTCAGTTGAATCAAGACGATTTTCGCCCCAGCTGCCAGAACCATGATTCACATAGGAAAACTTAAAGTTATTCAGAATATTTTTCTTAAAAGCCTCTGTTATCTGAATGTTTTTCGGAAGACGGATATTCATGGTCAGAACAAGGCTACCCATCTCTTCTTTGAGCTTATTGTTTTCGCTCAGGCGCGCACTTGTCTGGCTGACTCTATAAAACTTGTTCATAAAATCGTGATCGCAATAGGTGCCCGTCTGCTTATCACAGTTCGCAAGCGCCTGCAGAATGTGTTTGTAGTTCGGATGTTCGCACGTGGCAGGATCAGCGCATTCTTTATTTACGATAACAACGTCAACACCGAGGCTGTCATCGAATTTTTTTACGGCATCTGCCGTTGATGCGCCCAGCGATTGAAAGCTGCCGGTTAGGGCTTCTAAAGCCGGAGTAACGGTGGCATGCATATTCTCAACAAAAATTTCTTTGTTAACTACGCGCGCAGTCTGTTGCAACTGATTGGTATTCTGAAATTGTTCGGCTGTAACAGTGGTATTTTCGCGGCCCGCAGGCTCAATGTAAAACAGAAAGTCGGCAACAGCACTTGGGCTAATGACCGGACCATCGGTCTCGCGGCGGTAAAGGCCCGAAAATAACGTTACTAAACCGTCGTTCACGCGCTTGTAATCTTCTGCTATAAACTTTGAACAGGTTAAGCCTTTATCTGCTTTACCTAAACACGGAAACACACCGACGATGCTGGTCCAGCGGGCTTTAAAGCGATTATTCAGCTCGCTGTTCAGAACGTGCTTTACGCGTCCGATGCGCATCTCGTTAATAGTGTCACTTGTAAGGCGCATGTTATCGAGTTCGTGCGGGCTAACATTTCCGGCAGACGTCATGTCGCTTTGAATTCCATTTAAAAGGATTTTCGGAACTGAATCTACTTTTCCGAGAACGTAGTTGCTATCGGCAAGCTTAACAGCCTGACAGGCTGCAAGGACAGAGTCTTTTACGAATTTTTCATTTTTCTGCTGTACAGAAAGCGGCTCAGCTTTTTTTCCGAAAAAACCGCCGATAAACGAACCCGCTGAAGAAAGCAGGCCTTGGCCTTCAATTACTTTTTGCGTGCTTGCCGACTTACAGAAATCCACGATTTTAGGAATCGTTTTTTTAATTTCAGCCAGCTGCCCGTTTTCGAGAAACGTCCAACCCAGTTCAGAATCGAGTGAACCCCAGTACACCGCCCCGAGCCCGATAACGTTTTCTACTTTTTCAAGGCGCTCCAGTAACAAGGCATGCTGATCAGGCGTATATTTGACCAGTTCCTGACCTGCAAAGTTGAACATGGTGTCGTAGTACCACGACATGGCCATCAGACCACCCATCGAATAAGCGATTAAAGAAATTTTATCGTTGGGCCCAACAATCGGAATCAATGGCTTTTCACTGAGAAAGAAATCCTGATTGAATTTTTTCGAAATCTGGTGCGGTGTCCAGATTAAATCGCGCCCGTTTGCGGCTTTTGTTTCAACAACTTTGGCTCCTACCGGAAATGTCCAGTTGAAGTTTTCAACGGTGTAACCGGCATCAAGTTTTTCGAGATTTTGTTTAACGATTTTATGAAAATCGCCGTAAGATTTGTCGTTACCCCGCACCCCGTGCAAGGTAATAACAAAATGCCGGCCTTTTTTATCTGCTGCTGGGGCTCTAACGCCGGGCGAAGTACAGGACGTCAGATAAAGAAAGCCGCAAATATAGATAAAAAACTTCATGAATATCTCCATTGAGTGATTAGTCTTATGACTCTTCAACTTTACAGAAACCCCTTTGCAATTACTACTATGCGAAAGTCGGGTTCGAAGCACCCGCGAATAGGTGGGATTTGATATAAAAAAACCCGAACTTTTTGTTCGGATTTTTTGCAATTTGAACCGACTTTTAACCTCAATAAATTAACTTAGCTTACTGAAAGAATTCGAAAGACTGCTGAGGCACGATTTCGATGATGCTGCCATCAAGTGCTGTCGTAACCGGAGTTGACCTGCCGGCTTCAAGTTTATAAAGCTTAGCGTCTGCTGATAATCCGAAGACCTGACCTGCCGCTTTGTGAACGCGAACATATTTTTGATCAAGTCTCAAAGCCGCTGGCTTTAATGACGGCGCTTTGTTCACGCAACCGATTTCAAAAACTTCGCCGGTTTCTGTGGTTAGATGAGCCGAGTATTTGTCGCGGGCGTAGCCATCTGGGTAAATCAGGCTTACCGAAGTCATGCCTGCAGGCAATGCGAGGTCTTTCATAGCAGGAGATTTTGGATCACAAAGGAAAGTAACTTTGTTTTTATAAACACGGGCACTCCACTGAGCACCGATATGCATGTCAACCAAGTTGGCTTTTTGCGCCGGCGTCTGAGCATTGTATTCTGTTACAAAATCAGAAGGCGACTGAGAAATTTCACCTTCGTCATTTGCAAAGATATACTGAGCCTTAAGAGTTTTATCAGTCGGGAAGAAGATCATGTGCTGACCTCTTCGAACGATACGGCCAGCTGCTAAGGCTTTACCTAATTTTTTAACTTCGTTTCTTTCAACATTTAGCCCATGAAAATCTAAAGTATTGGTTAATAACAACAGACTTTCAGAACGCGCGATCTTGACCGGGCTTTCAAAAGCTTCTTCAGCATAAATAACTGCGGAGGCTTTTGCGTAGGCTTTCAGTGCCGGATGAATACCTTCGGCATATTTCGCCAACTGAGCATAGGTTTCAACAGTTACAGCATACGAACCACCTTCGGAAATTCGTGTATCGCAGGCACCTTGAATGCCCTTACGCGCACCTTTTGTGCAAGTCATGTGCGGGAAACCGTCGATGTGACGGGCTTCGTGCATCATCACACTTGCGCGGTCTAAAGAAGAAAAGCTGGTGGTTAAAGCGGCTGGGCATGTGTACATGGTTTTGTCGCCGAACATATAGACGTAAGCGATTACACCTTTAGGACAATCGCCAACCACTTCGAGGTTGTTGATGCGACCGATAAAATAATCATACCAGCTGTTGGCAAATTTTCCTGAGAATAATTCGTCTTTGCTTGGTGGCATGGTTGCAGAAAATTGCGTCTTACGCATGAACATAATAGAAGAAACCAAATGCCAGTTTTTAGAGTTATCGTTACAGAAATCAGCATTTGCAAGATTCGCGAACTGTTTAAAGTGACCGGCAATAACTTTCATTTCGGCTTGTGAAATACACTCTTGACCGACGTTGATATCTGCTTTGGCTACAGATACGAACGATGCAGAAACTGATATAAATAGAGTCAATAAAATAGATTTCGTGAGCATGATTCCCCCTCATCTTCATTGAAGACAGCAGAATCCTACTCAGCTTAAAACCTTTGCTGCAACAGTTATTTAAGTTGTTTCAGTTTTTTTTCAGCGTAGCTTCTTACTTGTGCAGATCGGGCTTCAAGCACCAATAACTTTAACTTATCTCGCACATTAGCATCTGTTTTCGCACGTTCAAATAATTCATCAATTTCCATG
>JANOJH010000686.1:0-8754 GCA_031408135.1 Bdellovibrio sp.
GCGTTCGCTGTATCTGCAAAAGGAGAAACTTCGCTTACCGAAAAACCGGTCACACTTCGGGTTGCTGTCGGTGAAGCCAGCAACATGTCTTCAGCCAGAGAATCCGCATAAGAGGATAATGTTGAAGTTGTCGGGGCCGGATCAACAGTTGAAGTCACGCTACAAGATGAAAATACGTAAGCTGCAGCAGCAACCCCGATTAAGGCGATAGGATAGGCTCTTTTTCTCATTAAAACTCCCGTTAGTTTGTTCGAAATGATATGAATTTAAAAGATAGTGATAAACATCACCATTATGAAGCTATTTAAAAATAACTATACTTACGCACAGCCATACAGACTTAAGTCGAAAGTTTTAGGAACTGAAACTTCGGTAAATTCAGACTGTTACTTGTCGATCTGCGCATGCTTTAAAAGAAATTCGGCAGTGCTGTCTTGATAGCGGATTCGACGATTTTATTACAAAGCCGGTTGATCGCGTCGCTCTGATAAATAAAATCGCCGAATTCATCTAAAAACCAAAATTACATTAATGCGGGCGTTGCTGACCGATATTCAGCAACATCTGATCTGCATCTTTCTTAAAACCGGTCAGATCTACATGTGGTCCATGAAACATGGCGCTCCAGTGCCTGACATTTGCAGCGACGGCAACCGCCTCATTGATCTTGCGTTCGGTGGCTCCGTTGAGAGTAGCTGCGCTTTTGTGAAAGTAGATGCAATAGTCGCATGGTATCTGCGCCGCAACCGCGAGACCGATCAGCTCTTTTTGCTCACCGCTGAGTTCGGTAAACGGATTTAACTGCAATCCTTTAAATTCGCTCCAAGCCCCGGCAATTGCTTCCTTCGGGAAGTACTGAAAAAACTTGGGCACAATTCCGAGCATCTTTTCAATGTCGTCGTAAGCCTCTTTTGCTGTTCCCGGTTTATAGAGGAAAATTTCTTCTTTAGGCGGAGTACCGGCCATTTCGCCCATCATCTTTTCAACAAACATCATGATTTTATCGACTTCTTTTTTAAAGGCTTTTTTATCCAGTTGTAACCCATTCAGTACCGTACTCCAGTGCCGCGTAATTCCTGCCATTAGCACGGCTTCAAGCTGCTGTTGGTGGCTTGCGCCCTCTTTGAGAGTGGCGCGCTCTTCAAAGTAGAGAATCCGGTCGCATGGAATCTGCACGGCGACGGCATGGCTAATAAGCCCCTTTAACTTCGGTTCGAGCGCAGTTTCCGAACTGAAACGCAAAGCTTTCGCCACGTTCCAGGCCCCTGCAAGGCTCTCGTCTGTAAAATTGTTCATGAACGACGGAACAAAGCCGAATGTCTTTCTGATATCAGCAAGTGCATTTTCAGCCTCAATCCATTTTTGTGGATTTTTATTCTGCGGCTGCCCGCCGGGATTTACATTATTTTGTGTAGTCTCAATAGCCATTTAGAACTCCTTCGTTGGTGGTTGATTTTTGCAACCATTGAGGAGTTTATCAATTTTCAAGCCTGTTTTCATTCAAACTAAAACAGCGTGGAAAAAATGCCTGTGGCATTATCCCATAGCTGTGGTGTTTATACTCTTTTTTGTCTTACGGTGGCTGCCTTCATACATTTCATACTTCAGGAACCGGCATTCGATGTTGCCGTTAAATACAAAATGTTTGCGGGTGGATTTTAATTTCATTTCCTGCAAAAGATCTTTATTGCCGGCAAGCACCCAGGCTTCAGAGCCATTGAATCTGTGTTTGAGTGTAAAACCCAGATCGCGGTAAACGTCTTTCAAATTATCTTCGTCGCCAATTCGCGAACCGTATGGAGGATTACAGATGACCATCGATTTTTCTTCCGGCGGCAAAACAACCGAAACCGGAGTGCATTTAAATTCAATATGCTCAAGCACGCCGGCACTTTTGGCGTTACGTTTTGCAATATCAACTATTTTTTTATCGATGTCGTGGCCGTAAAATTTAAAATCTAAGACTTCCTTTTCACCATCAATCGCTTCCTGAACTGTCTCTGTCCAGGCCTGTTCGTCAAAATCCAGCAAATTCATAAATCCGAATTTTTTACGTTGTAATCCGGGGGCAACATTCAGCGCCATCATTGCCGCTTCAATCAGAATTGTACCCGAACCGCAAAACAAATCTACGATTGAACTTTGCTTATCCCAATCGGTCAGCCCGATCAGACCTGCCGCCAGATTTTCTTTTAATGGCGCTTCGCCCGTACTCAAACGGTATCCGCGCATAAAGAGCGAATCTCCGGTTGTATCTAGAGCAACTGAAAATTGATTCTTATGCCCGCGAACATGGATTCGTAAGTCAGGTGATTTTGTCTGAACATCAGGGCGCACACCGAATTTGTCACGGAACTGGTCTACGATGGCATCTTTGATTTTCATGGCAACGAATCGCTGATCATGCAGCATGCACTCATTCACAACCACATCGATCGCGAGCGTCTGTGTCGGTTTGATATATTTGGTGAAGTCGTGTTTTCGGATGTTGTTGTATAGCTCTTCATTTTGATAAGCCGGAAAATCCAGAATTGGTTTCAAAATCCGGCTGGCAAAACGTGAATTTAGATTGGCTTTGTAACAGCCGGCCCAGTTTGACTCAAAAACTATGCCGCCAGAGGTCTTCTCCCATGTTTTTAAACCGAATGATTGTAATTCTTTTTCAACTAAATCAGCCATGCCCGTCGGGCAAGACGCGTAAAAGTGTGCCATGTGAGTTCCTCTATTCAATTTTCAATTCAATTTTCAATTCGTTCGTGAACAGTTACTTTTGTTTAAGTTTCCGTATATTTCGGGCCGCCGCCGCCTTCGGGAACAGTCCAATCTATATTCTCAAACGGACATTTTATATCACAGGTTTTGCAATGAATACAGTTTGTATAGTTAATTTGTAAATCATACTTTCCTGTCTCCTGAACTGACGGCAGCATCTCGTAAACGCTGGCCGGGCAGAATTTCACACAGGGAGACTTATATTGCGGCTCACAGACCGTCCGGCAGATATCGCCATTCTGCAACAGTAAATGGTTTGGTGAATCCTCATCATGCTGGGTACCAGTCAGATAGACACTTCCCAGTTTATCGAACATCAGCACGCCGTCGGCAGCCGGTAACTGGTTTTCAGGGGCTTTCTCGCCGTCAGCCCCCCACACTTCAGCCACTTTCAAAGTCGTTGAGGAGTCAACCCCGTGAGTTTTCATATTATCAAAAAGTCCGCGCCCGCCCGAAATTTCCTGCAAGGCAATTAAAGGTAATGAAGCAATGAGACCTTTGGAAAGCGTTTGATGGAAATTCCGCACCCGATAGAGCTCTTTTTTAACGTAACTCTCATGAACGCCGGCTTCATAGGCCTTTAAAACCTCTGAAGATGAGTCCTGCTTCTTTATGGCATCAAAAGCCACTTCCGCCGCCAGCATCCCCGATTTCATCGCCAGGTGGATTCCCTTGAGCTTCTGAACATCCACCATACTTGCTGAATCACCGCAGACCATAAAGCCATCGCCATAGAGTTTCGGCATTGAATACCAACCGCCTGCGGGTAAGGTTTTACCGCCATAGGCCAACACCTTACCGCCTTTAATCATCTCGGCAATGAAAGGATGGGTTTTTAATTTCTGTAATTCACGATGTGGATCAAGTAAAGGATCTCTCGAATCCAGATACGCCACTAGGCCAAGAACAATTTTATCTCCGGGAATCGTATAAATGAAAGTTCCACCGATCGATTTATGCAGGGGAAAACCCATCGTATGAATAACCTGACCTACCTCGACGGTTCCTGCCGGCATCTGGATGATTTCTTTTACACCCTCTTCAAATACTTCCGGATTTTTTCCTTCGCGCAAATTCAGTTTTTTTGAAACTTGCTTAAAGAGGCTTCCGCGCGTGCCTTCGGCAAAAATCGTGGTTTTGGCCTTAAGAATCAGACCCGGCTCAAAATTCGCTTTCGGGTTGCCTTCTTTATCGCGGCCTTTGTCACCCGTTCGTACGCCGACAATTCGATTTCCCTCATACAGTGCTTCCACTGCAGCAAAACCCGGAAAAATATTAATTCCCTTTGTTTCACACTGCGCTGCCAACCAACGATTGAATTTAGATAATGAAATGATCTGGTTCCCGATATTATGAAACGGCGGCGGCGTGATCGGCAGCTTAAACGCTGACTTCTCCCCTAAATAATACACAGCATCCCTTTTAACTTCGGCATCCAAAGGACATCCGGCTTCTTTAAAATCCGGGATCAATTCAGCAAGGGCCTTTGTGTTGAGAACTGCACCCGAAAAACTGTGCGCACCGATTTCGCTGCCCTTTTCAAGTACAACGATCATCTGTTCTGCAATCGGATCACCCTGGAGTTTACCTTCTGCAATCATCTGATTGTGAGTTGCAACCTGAGCCGCAACTCGGTAGGCACAGGCAAGACCAGCTGCTCCTCCTCCGACAATTAGGACATCAACTTCCATCGTATCGCGAGTAACGCCCTCAGGTAACGAATCATTAATTTTCATAGGGATCCTGTTAAAAACCTTCAGTAGGTTCTGGTTTAATAAGCTTTTTCTTTTTAACTGCAGCCGACTGACTGAGAACCGGTTGAACTTTCAGATCGCATTCATCAGCACCGCTGGCATACTGCCGGAGTCTGGCGATTTCCGAAAAAATCGATTCTTCGTTGGCTAAAGCCGTCACGGATACGAATAAGAAAAGTAAAATATATTTTGTCATAATGATCACTCTAATATGAAAGAATTTTGATCATAAATCAATTCTTCTATGGCTGCGCATCGGAATTTGTTTACGAACTTCCTCGATCAGATTTCGATTGATCTCCGCAAAGATTATTCCGACGCCATCGGCTCTGATCGCCTTTATTTCTCCCCAAGGGTCAATTATCATCGAGTGGCCGTAAGTTTCGCGGAATAAGCCGCTCGTTTTTGATTGGTGAGTTCCCGACTGCGCCGAAGCAATAACATAACATTGCGATTCAATGGCGCGGGCCCGCAAAAGCACTTCCCAGTGCGCCTGTCCCGTTTTGACCAAAAAAGCGGCTGGCACAAGTATTAAGTCCACTTCGGCCTTGGCATAAACCGAATACAATTCGGAAAAGCGGATATCATAGCAAATCGAACTTCCGATTTTCATCTCATCAATACTCAGCACCGCTGGCGTGCTACCATGTGCAAAAACATCAGATTCCCGAATTGGTTTCTGTCCGGCCAAATCAATATCAAAAAGATGGATTTTTTTGTAAACGATGCTTGCATTTCTGGACGTATCAATCAGCACCGAGGCGTTGAAAACCCGACCTGCTTCAAAAATCGCCGTCGTGAAATGAATTTTAATTCCGGTTATCGCGCAAATGTCCTTAAGCTCTGAAACAACATTGTCTTCAAGCCCGATCGCCTGCACTTGCGCAGCTTGATCGATCCTGAAAAACAGTGCATTTTCCGGAAAAATTATCAACTCAGGTTTTTCTTTCTGAGCATCCAAAATTATTTTTTTTATCTGATTTAAATTGTCTGGGATACTGTCGTTACTGTTGAGCTGCGCGATTCCGATTTTCATACTATTCCAATTCAAGTACTGAATATTTTGCAACAGGATTGCACTTAAATCCACCCTCTTCTAAATTTTTCTGCACACTGTGCAGAACGCCTTCACAGCTCGAAAAATAGACTGCCGATCCGATGACCTGCAAATAGCCTTCTTTAGAATAGATCGTATTGCACTTTCCATTTTCGAGTTTATAAGCGCGCAACCAACGGGTGTTCTTATTCCTTTTGCATAAATAGAACAGGTCGGTTTCTTCGGCTTCGGCGGTTTTCCGAAGGTCCTGGGCATGACTGAGATGCTGTGAATTGAACAGGATCAAGGTGAGCAAAACAAAATAGAAAAGGCCATTTGAAATCATATCTAATTCTCAAATGGCCTTTAAAAATTTTCTATATATATTCATTGGAACCGAACAGACTCGACTAATATTAGACTAGTCTAAAGAAAGAAGGCTAAGTCCTATTTAGACTTAGCTGAAGTTTTCTTTGTTGCCTTTTTTTCTTTAGCCGCTTTTTCAACTAACTTCACGTTTGAGTAGTCAATAAAGCCTTCTTTTTTAAGTAAGCCGTCTTTTTTATCGTAATGAGTTTGAACTTTTACGCCCTGAATTTTAATTCTCATAGCTGTAGGATTAACCTCAATAACCGCGCCTTTTTTACCTTTGTCGCCCCCAGCAATAACCTGGACTGTGTCGCCTTTTCTGATCTTCATAAATACTCCTGATTAAGCTTTCTTTGCCGGTTTTGCTTTAGACATTTTACGGCGGATTTTAGTTTTAATTTCCATTGCACGCTTCGACAGCACTTCGTTAGGCTGATTCATGATAAAAGTGTCTAAGCCCCCAACATGCTCCATATCGCGGATAGCGCTAGTTGCAACATAAAGGCGAACCATTTCATTTAAAGTACGGCTAAATATCCGTTTTCTTTGAACATTTGGCAATGCAGTGCTTTTTGTCTTAATATTCGAGTGACTCACCAAATTTTTTACTACTGGTCTTTTGCCTGTTATCTCACAACGACTCATATAATCTCCTAAATAAATATCTTCCAAAACGTAGGTTTCTGGTATATTACATTTATTCTTCAATTGGCAAGAGGTTTACAATGGAAAAAGAAACAAGTCGTGAAAACAACAAGAAAAACGTTCGCAGCAAGTACAGAACAGAGTACGCCGGCGACCATAACTTTGATTATAAAGATCCAGCTTCATTAGCTCGCTTTATCGGAGACGCAGGCAAGATTACTCCGGCCCGCATTTCTAAATTGAGTATCGCTCAACAGAAGCGCGTATCGGCAGCAGTCAAAAAAGCCCGAAATCTGGCCCTACTTCCGTCTGGTACAGATGCGTATGATACTGCTCCACGTCCAGAATTAATTAGCCCAGTACCATTTGAAGCTTAGTTTAATACGTACTAGTATTATTAAATTGTTGTACAGTCTTAGGTTCCACCGTTACGTTCCTAAAGGGTAAGCCGACTGAAAAGTCGGCTTTTTTACTTTTCAATATCAGCCGCAGCAACAGCAGTCCGGCGCCAGTGATAAATTGCAGAGGCAAGCATGCCCAGATAAAGAAAATTCGCAAGTCGATGCAGAAACATCGACGGCACACCATAAAAATCAGTCGAACTGAAGTCTTCGCCCCAGGTCGTAACCCTAACTAAAAAAATCGGCAATGCCGTAAATGCTAAAAAGACAATGAGCGATGCTTTGTGCAGATTATTTTTTTCACCCTTAAATTCAGTAACAAGAAACAAGGTTGGCAAAATCAGGAATCCAATGCTTGCCACAAGCCCGGCCACCTGCTTATTCGGCACAAATCTAAAAATACATAAAACCAGTACGATCCAGATAACGAAAGCAATAACCTGAACTTTATAAGAAATTTTTTTCATAATTTTTCCTAATTCCAAGACTGTTTCCTAATTTCAAGACATAAAGCCGACAAAAGCAACCTATTGAATTTAATTTAAAAAAATTTGTGCATCTGCTTTGCATTGTCATTCCTGTACGGGGGATAAATTATGTCAATGATAGCAGAGGTCGAAACACTGGTAGAAAGTTTAGCGGATTTTGGACTTTGTCCGGCAGAGTGGGTCATCACAGAACAGGAAAGTCTGATCTACAAAATTCAGAATAAAGAAGAGCCGCAGTTTTTTTTCAAAGGAAATATCAGTTTCGAAAACGGTCGTAAAAAATGGGGTTCAATCTTCCTGGCAGGGCTTTAGCCTACATATACAGATCACAACGAATTGAAAAAATACTCAGTTCAAAAATCTGATCACTTTTAAGGGTGCCCGACGGGTTGGCTACGGTTTTGTAGGCCCTCGGGCGATTTTCGGCCATCAACTTGGCAACATCGATATCGTTTACCGGTTTCGTTTTATCCGTATTGGCATCCACTAACTTATTGATGTCAAATTTTGTCGACCACTCGCCCGGAAACTCTTTATACACTTTGGATCTCAGCGCCAAAAACCCCTCATCTCCGGCAGTAAGCAAAAATGTTTTTTTCAGATAACAGAATGTCCGGACATGGGTTTCATTAAACCAACCTACACGTTCAGCAATTCCAACCGGTGGCTTGTCGCCCCAGGCTACTAAAGCCATAATCTGCACTGCCTGAGATATCTGATTGGCCAGGTTTTCATTTTGGCTCAGATATTTAAACCGACAGGTATCATTCAATTGGCGCAGTTCCTTCGACATCGTACGCAATCCCTCAAAGTAGTCATTGCATGAACCGATCGAATTACCCTCTTTACACCTGTCACGCCAGTAATTGAGCTGAGGAAACTGAATTTTCCCGTTTATCTTTACTGAAGAAACAAGGCCCCGGGTTTTTTTTTCAAAAATAGAAGACTGAACTTCGCATTCGTCCCGCAGCGGATCACTATATACAAACAACATCACCGACAAAACCATTATACCAATAACCAATACCGGTTTGGGAATTTTATGAATGATTTGATTTAAATCCATAGTATTTCAATTACCTAGTTTTTTATTTCATTTAACCAATCTGTCACCAGCGGTTCAAAAGTTTTATTATAATTTTTATTTCGGCGCTTGTCATATTGAATCAGGTATCTCTTCAGATCTTTTTCGAGCTCCGGTTGAGCCGCTGAATTTTCAGTTGCTTCACTCGCCCGCTCTAAATTTCAAGTGTCTTCATGAAAAGTGGTATTTTGCAGATTGATTTTGG
>JANOJH010000070.1:0-1456 GCA_031408135.1 Bdellovibrio sp.
TGCAATTATACTACTTGTAATTATAAGTATTGAAGGAATAGGTGACCAAATACATGTTTTCAAAATCAGACAACCTAATACCTCTTTGCTGTCACTAGAATCGGCTTTGGATAAAAACACTCTCCCAACTGACTTGATTGCCATTAATTCTGATGGCAGCCCAACACCAATGTTCTGTGCCCACAGAAAGGGCTGGAATCTAACAAATGAATATCTCTCCAACTTACAAAACTTAGATTTCTTAAAAAGTAAAGGATGCAAGTTTATTATTATTCTAAAAATATTTAATTCCAATATAAATCTTGAATTACCAAAAGTTTTCGATTCACACGAGTTTTCAGTTTATAAACTTTAGATTTGTTCTTATCAGTTTAATCGTCATCAAAAGCTTTGAAACAAAAAATATCCTTCGTTATCCCGGTTTGTAATGAGGAAGCAAATATCCCCATTCTTTACAGGGAGTTAACAAGTGTTCTAGCGGAGGTCCCTTACTCAGTCGAGTTTATTTTTGTAGACGATGGCAGCACAGATGAATCTCTATCACTAATAAAACAGTTAGCTCAATCAGACAGTCGATTATTTTACGTAGAACTTTCCAGGAATTTTGGTCACCAGTATGCCATAAAGGCTGGACTTGATGTGGCTTCAGGAGATGCTGTGATTACTATGGATTGTGATTTGCAGCACCCTCCCGCTATTGTCAAAGAGCTGTTAGCAAAATGGAGCGAAGGATTTGATATTGTGTATACAAGAAGAAAAGATGATTTGAAAATTTCATGGTTCAAAAGAACAACCTCAGCGGCCTTCTACCGCCTGTTAAATTGGGCATCTGATCTGAACTTAGAGAAGGGCACTGCTGATTTTCGGCTTATTAATCGCAACGTCATAAATGCATTCAAAGGATTTAAAGAAAATGAGTTATTCCTTCGAGGCCTCGTGAAATGGGCGGGGTTCCGGCAAGCAGCGGTTGATTACGAACCTCATCAACGCTATTCAGGAAAAAGTAAGTATGATTTTAAAAAGATGTTATCCTTCGCTTTTCGAGGTATAACTTCTTTCGGGATACGCCCTCTTAAACTAGTTGCCTACATCGGATTACTCATGTTTATTGTATCCTTAATTTTGATTCCTTACGCACTTATCAGCTATTTTTTGGGACAAACTGTTCCAGGTTGGACTTCGCTTATTATTTCCATTATTTTTT
Source organism: Bdellovibrio sp. (assembly GCA_031408135.1). Taxonomy (GTDB): domain Bacteria; phylum Bdellovibrionota; class Bdellovibrionia; order Bdellovibrionales; family Bdellovibrionaceae; genus Pseudobdellovibrio. The sequence continues at coordinate 1,205 of JANOJH010000070.1, forward strand.
TTGGCAGTCTGCAGTTATTCATGCTAGGGATCATTGGTTTATACATCAGCAAGATTGCTATTCAATCAAAACAACGACCCCAATATTTAATAAGGGATACAAATTATATAACTCGATCGGAAGGTGAAATTGTCGAGTGAAGCCCAAAACCGGAAGACTGTCCTTCTCTCCTTCGATATTGAAGAATTTGATATGCCGATCGAGTATGGCCAAACTGTATCCTTCGATGAGCAAATAAGTATTTCCGCAAAG
>JANOJH010000729.1:0-14181 GCA_031408135.1 Bdellovibrio sp.
GAGTGATATTTCTGAGTATTTGCAGAAGAATGAATCAAAGAACATAAGTGACTCAGCCCAAAGAGATTAGAGTCATTTATAGCACTTTGGATCACTTTTAGGAACCAAAAGTAGCACACTATTTTTTCTATTTACCCAAAATATTTGATATATCGGCTGAATATATTGTCAGTATCCGAAATATCGATATGCAGGTAGCTATCTGAATACCAGAAAAATATCTCGAAAAACATGCATATCATCGCATCGATATAGTCGAGTCTGGAACGATACTAAAATTTGAATCACTCGTACTTGGGCTGAATGGATATGGTGAGTGACTTATCTCTCTACTAGGGAAAATCCCAAGCCTTGAGCCTAGAAAATACTCTGTGACGGAATTATTTTAAGAAAATATTACTTCGCCGTACTTTTCAAAAAGAATTCTTCCAGTCGTCCGCTTTTGGGTTTAATACCCTTGATCTTGTACCCTTCAGTTTGGAGGATTTTTATAGCCGCATCGAGAGTATGAGTCGATGATACTGTGAGATCGAGAGCGTTCTCAGTGATGACTGGAGAGTATGGATCAAGTGATTGCTCTGTATAGCTCCTATCCAGTTCCACACTCACTACCTCATCCTCCATCGAGGCGAGCAGTTCGCGCATAGAACCCTTTTTGACTATAGTTCCATGATCGATGATCGCTACGTTGCGACAGAGACTCTCAGCTTCTTCGAGATAGTGGGTCGTGAGGATGATCGTGACACCCGATGCGTTCAGTTCGCGAAGGAAGTCGTACATACCCAGACGCAGTTCCAGATCCACTCCTGCAGTTGGCTCATCGAGGATGAGCAGATGCGGATCATGCACGAGTGCGCGGGCGATCATGAGTCGACGCTTCATGCCACCTGAGAGTGCGCGTGCTTGGGCATCCTTTTTCTCCCAGAGTCCGAGGGCTCTGAGGTACTTCTCGACGTTCGGCTTCGCGACTTCTGGGGCGATACCATAGTATCCTGCCTGAGCAAGGACGATATCATATACTTTCTCAAATATCCCAAAGTTGAACTCCTGCGGAACTACTCCGACTCACATACGCGCCTCAGCGCCAGAGTTATCGAGATCGTGTCCACCGATGATGACCGTCCCGCTCGTCTTGTTCACGAGACCAGAGATGACACCGATGGTGGTCGACTTCCCTGCACCGTTGGGCCCAAGGAGCGCAAAGAAGTCCCCTTTTGCTATATCAAAAGTGACTCACTTCAGTGCTTCTGTACCACTGGCATAAGTTTTCTGGAGACCTGAGATGGAGAGGGCGAGCTGCTTTGTCATGGTGTTGTTTTTAGTATACTTATGCGACATCTGGAAGCATCTCTACTTGACCACCCATGAAGTCTGATTTTCCTACAGCGTATCCAGCATTCCGCAGGATATCGTATGCAGTAACTACATGGAAGAAAAAGTTCGGAAGTGCATAACTGAAGAAATATCCCTCACCGACCATCTTGACTCCAGGGAAATATGGAAACCTGGCCTCCGCAGTCGCCGCATCGGCGAAGTCTGCCTCAGAGAACGTTGCAAGCAGATCAATAGTCTTCTGCAGACGAGCCTTCAGATCATCGAGAGTTACTTCTGTGTCTTCATACTTCGGGATCTCACGATGCGCGAGACGACATGCCATACCCTTCGCATTGTCTGTCGCTATCTGAACTTGGCGGGAGAACGGGAACATATCAGGGGCGAGGCGTGCATCGAGGATAGCAGATTCGTCAGTGCCATTGGCGCGAGACTCGAGGAGAACCTTGTCGATGAGGACGATGAGTGCCTGGAGACGCTGAGATGTCATAGTGATTGCTGATTGGTAGAACATAGTGATTTTGTAAGTATTTGGAACAGGAGAAGTATACTCTGACAGAAGCAGAAGTAAACAAAAATAGACTCAGATCTGGAACTAATCAGACTCTATCCCCTCGCTCTCATAGAGCATCTGCTGGGATATCTTGCGATGGTCGCTATCTGAGAGAAAAAGTCGAGCAATACGCAGTTCATCATAGTCGAACTCCTCATCGTGGATATCGGCGAGATACTCACGTACGGTCGTGAGACTCGTAGAGCCGATCATGACAAAACCCTTGTGGATCTGAGAAAGTCGCTCTTCATCAGTCGGGCGATATGGAGATATATCGAGAGTCTTACCTTCTTCGAGGAGCTTCTCCAGATGAGAGAATATAGTCGATGACTTGAGATTGCGAAGGTTCGCGATATCATCAAGTGTCTTTCCGACCTTGAGGAACTCATATGTCTCGAGGTGTGTGGCGATCTTTTTTCCTTTTTTGGACTCGATGCTCAGATCGAGTTTCTCCGTGACGCCACCGAGCCTGCGGATCGCCTTATCGGTCTTTTCCTTGCGCTCAGTTGTACCTATCTGTGCGAGTCGTTCCTCTGCTCGCTGTGATGCCTCACCGAGGAGTGCATCGTACGATCTCACACGTGGGTCGATCTGGAGGGCGGTCGAGTTCAGTCACTTGAGGATCAGCCCATCGAGTGAGCGGATACGAGAGAGTGCGACATATCCCTGTCCAGGGACGAAGCAGTCTCCTAGATCCATGACCGCCGAGTCGAGTGTCATACCCTGCGACTTGTGGATCGTGATCGCCCACGCGAGACGCAGTGGGACCTGTGCGATCTCAGCCTTGATCTTGCCACCTTCCTCGATCGACCAGCTCGTATAGTCAGCGATGATCCGTGTCCCATCCATGAGCTCTACGATCGGCAGTCACTCATACCGCCCGACGACATGACCGAGCGAACCATTCGCATACCCTGCTTCCCAGTTATTCTTCACGAACATGACTCGTGCTCCGATCTTGAGTACTAGCGTATCTGGTGCGAGACATCACTTCTTCAGTGCTTCGACGAGCTTCTCGGCTCACTTGCCCTGCATCTCGAAGACGAATATATCTTCACGGATCGCGTTGAGTCGGTCTGTGTTGTACTTATCGACGGATACGTTACGGGTAAAAAGCTCCGTATGATCATCCGTCTCGACAGCTATATCCCGTCCCGCGAGGAGCTCATGAGAACGTGCAGATATCTTGCCTGCACGGATCTCTGTGAGGATATCCAGAAGGGGGTCTTGATTCTGCCTGAACTGTTCTGTGAGGACACATGGGATCAACTTCAGCTCTCGCCAGACCGGATGCTCGAAGGCAAAGTCCGCATACGAGCTCTCTCGAGATACGGGTGGCAACTGGAAAAAGTCTCCAACGAGTACGACCTGTATCCCACCAAAAGGCTCGACCGACACTCGCGCAGAGCGTAATAATCGATCCAGATTCGCGAGGAAGTTCCCCGAGAGCATCGAGATCTCGTCGATGATGAGAACACTTGTTTTGGCATAGCGCTTCACGAGATACTCCCGCGAGATGATGTCGTCGATATCGTCATCCGTGAGCGTATCGCGTATCCCGAGTCCCGACCATGAGTGTATCGTCATGCCACCGATATGCGTCGCCGCTATCCCCGTCGATGCGGTGATCGCGATCACGATACCGTGCTCATGACAGTGTGTGACGAATCGGTTCACCAGATAGGTCTTCCCCGTTCCCGCCGCTCCTGTGAGGAACACGTTCTGCCCCATCGCGAGTATGTCGTATGCTTGGTCTTGGATCATGCGAAGAGTATATGCAAAAGCGGAAAAAGACAATAAAAAAATCCTCCAAAGGAGGAGGAAAATTTTATTATATATGTGCGAGCGAGCCAACCTTCATATGAGTATCATGAACCTGAAGGAATGCCTGTCATCAGAGCCACTGCTGGAGTCTTCTATAGAGAGTAGTATACCGTAGTTGTAATTCCAAAAGTTGAGTATAATTTTGATATGCATGAAATTCTTCTGCCATCTGATTGAGTTTTGGTCTCATTGCATCCTTCAATTCATATTCAATCTGTTCTCAATCTCTCGGAATAGTTCAATATGAAAATTCCTGAATAGGCGAGCGAAGTTCATCTCGTACATAATCTGCTAAATCCAAACCTTTACTAAAAAATGCAGAACCTCACATAGATTTTTTTAAGTTGGCTATCATAGCTTCTAGTTCAACCATTCAATCTCATAATTTTTGAAGAAGTACTTTTCTTTGCTCTAGACTTGGTGTATTCTCACCGTCAGCCATCCATCGAAAATTAGTTTGAACAAATTCTGAATATGGAGATACAACTTCCGAAAATGACTTATATTCTTGGTGATTCATATATATAAAAAAGTTACTTAGGTAAGTATAGCACGTTTGGATTGTATAGTCAATACTTTTTTATAAAACATCGTATAGTATACAAAAATCCCTCCGACCAAGAGGGATTTTCTTTTTTTAAAGCTTGAACCTGTAGGAACTAGTTCAACTCGTATGTCACGTTCATGCTCACGCTATACTCCAGTTGTCCTGGTGCGAGAGCGGTACTCTGTGAAGTGGTACCGACTGCCATATCCATCGCCTTGTAGTTCTGGTTCATGGGAGTGGGAGTAGGAGAACCTGACTCAGAGATGTTCTGCACCTTGCGGATACTGACACCTGCGACACGTGCCATCTCATCAGCCTTGGTGCGAGCCTTCTCGAGGGCGAGCTTGCGTGCCTCGGCGTAGACCTTCTCCTTATCAGCGAGATCATATCCTACCCCTTGGATCTGGACATCAGTCACTCCTGCGATACTATCGAGGAGAGTGTTGACGGTGTCGAGTTTTTTGACCTTCACAGAGAGGTTATGCGTCGCTGAGAATCCGTTCGGCGTAGTCCGTCCACCATCGTAGTTGTACTCTGGAGTCATGTAGATGCTCGTCGTCTGGATATCAGTATCCGCGACTCAGGCAGTCTTCAGGATCGCGCGGAGTGCCGCGATGCCAGTGTTCACATCGGCGTATGCCTCCTTCGATGTACTCGCCCGCTTCATGATCGCGAGTGAGAGAGTGACTGTATCAGGTGAGACCGTGACGTGTCCCTCGGCAACCGTCTGGATCGTCCCACTCGCAGGGAGTGTGTTGATCGTGGTAACCTGCTTGTTCGCGAGGAGCCACGCCATAGCCACGAGTGCGACAGCGACTATGATCGCTGGGATGGTATTATTCATAGGAAGGTAAGGTAATGGATAAAAAGAGCACTGCTCTCCACTCAAAGACGAATATATGGAGAAAGAGTGACAAAATTATACAGAAAAAATATATATCTCCAAGTATGGTTTTTGTCATGGATTTGTCATTTTTATTCTGTTTTTGGGATATATAATGCAGGTCGGTAGCGAGTGTGTGTTCTTCTTATTCTATTATCTTTTTCTCTATGTTCAAATGACGCGTCGTCTCTCGTTCGAATGTGAATGGGAAAATATATACATTCCAGAAGGACTTCGATGACTATGATAGCTATCGGGAATTCCTCGATGAGAATCCTACGTATCTCTCGCATGCCCATCTCGGAGACTGGTGGAGTCCGTGGGCTCAATGGGATCCCCTCTTGAGTGACTATCAGGAGAGCTCAGACAATGGAGTCAATCGACACCTGCCCGCATGAGTGAGTCTCGATAAGTATATGAAACGCCTGGATGACAAGCGAGAACTCGAAGATGAGAAGACAGAGAAGCGTGAGTCACTCGCGAGTGGGAAGGCCTTTCTCATGAGCTATATCGACAAAAATCCTGACGACAAAGAGGCGAAAGAAGATCTCGCAAAGATCGATACCGAGATCAAGAGTCTCGCATAAATACCCTATCTACTGGATCATACTCTCAAAACAAACAAGAAAAATCCTCCGGGAAAGGAGGATTTTGTTGTAGATATTATCTAATTTCCTGATTCATCATAGTTTCTGGAATTACTCTCATACGTTGTACAAAAGCTAATTCTAAATTTGCAATTTGATTTGATGCATCTATTGCTAATTGCGTACCGGGGAAACTATATGGATTGATAGTTTTTTTTACAGATGTACCTATAGTAGCTATTAGTTTTTGAGTATGAGCATCTCCTAATTTTACAAGTCTCTGTAATTGATGTATATTCGCTTTTGCTGAGCCTAGTAATTGTTGCGTTCTATATTGAAATCCAGAGACCTCCTCTGTCATTCCGAGTTCATCTATAGTCTTCCGGAAGTCTCATGAATAAGATCCTAAAGCATGAACTTTGGCTTGATACCCTGGTGTTGCTCCTGATATAAATTTGGTCATAGTGATTGTAGGTAATTGTATTTGATTTTTATCATATACAATAGAGCGAATCAGTCAAGTTCTACATGGTATATTAAATACTACTTCCGATTGCATTCAGGATTTTATCCATATAATCCTCGCAACCAAAATCTCCTATGACAGAACCTCAATATCTCCCCCTGATCTCATCTGCACTCACACTGAAAAGCTACCAAGTCGAGGTCGTACTCGAGCTCACCGCCGAAGGTTCGACAGTTCCTTTTATCGCGCGGTATCGCAAGGAGCGGACTGGAGATCTCGATGAGAATCAGATCCGAGATATCATCGACATGCAGCGGCGGGAGGAGACGCTCTACAAGGCCAAGATCACTGCCATAGAGGGGATCCGCGAACAGTGACTCCTGACTCCTGAGCTCGAGAAGACACTCGAGAACGCGAAGACGCTGAAGGAAGTCGAGGATATCTATGCGCCATACAGACTGAAGAAAAAAACCAAAGCCATGCTCGCTATCGAGAAGGGTTGGCAGGTTGTCGCAGATATGATCAAGCTGAATCGGATCCCAACTATACCTGAAAGTTTGCTCGCCCTCCATCCGAGAGAGGAGATCATCGAGTGAGCGATCGAGATCATCGCGGCTGAGATATCCGCAAGTGGTGAGATCCGTGATGCACTCAGATGATATCTCCATACGAAGTGACTCATAGTATCCAAGGTGCGGAGCGACAAGATGCTCGAAAAACTGAATGAAAAGACCAAGTGAGAAGTGAAGAAGTTCGATATATATGCTGACTTCTCAGTGCTCGTGTCTCGCGTGAAGCCCTACCAGACACTCGCACTCAACCGCGGTGAGAATCTAGATATCCTGACTGTACGGATAGATCGCGATGATGAGTCCCTCGAGCTCGTCCGCGACTTCTTCCCACGAGGGACACTCATAGTCGAACTCGGAGAGGCTATAGAGAAGTGATATGCTGCTCTTTTTAAGTCTGTCGAGACTGAGACCCGAGGCATCCTCACGGAGAAGTGAGAAGATGAGTCGATCGCGACATTCCAGATCAATCTTGCTCACCTCCTCATGACGCGTCCAGAATACGGCAAGACGATCCTCGGAGTCGATCCAGGCTATCGTACTGGGTGCAAGCTCGTCATCCTCGATCCTCTCGGCAATCCACTCACTTTTTCGAAGATATTCCTCGACTCAAAAAATGAAGCCGAGAAAATACTAAAAACCCTCGTAGAGAAATATACTCCAGATGTCATCGTCGTGGGCAATGGAACTGGATCTGATGAGACGATCGAGCTCTTACAGTCGCTCTTTTCTGTACCGATTTTTATCGTGAACGAGTCTGGTGCATCTGTCTACTCAGCGAGTGAGATGGCGCAGGATGAGTTCCCGGATCTCGATGTCACGGATCGTGGGACAGTCTCGATCGCACGCAGATATATCGATCCACTCTCAGAGCTCGTGAAGGTGCCTGTCGGCAGTATCGGGGTCGGCATGTACCAACATGATATCGCCGAGAAGAAGCTCGAAGAACGCCTCGGATACACCGTCGAGGACACCGTGAACCAGGTCGGAGTCAATGTGAACACTGCATCGGTGCATGTCCTCTCCTACATATCAGGACTCGATCGCCGCACCGCGAAGAAGATCTATAGTCATCGTCCATACGCCTCACGCACTGCCCTCGCGAAGATACTCACGAGCAAGGCCTACGAGCAATCGATCGGATTCATGCGCATCCCTGAGAGCAGCGAGTCGCTCGATAACACTGATATCCACCCCGATCAGTACGCCCTCGCACACTATGTGATCGATGCGGGTATCGAGAGTACGGACTTCAGCAGGCTCGAAGAAAAACTCACTCCCCTCTACGCGGAAGTGAGTAGTCGAACCCTCGACTTCATCTGGGAGTCGTACCGAGCCATCGGCCGCGATCCACGGACACAGTCGAGTCATCGCGAAGCTCAGAAGAAGAAAACGATCACCGAACTGAAGGAGTGAGATATCGTCACTGGTGTCGTGCGCAATGTGGTCGCGTTCGGGGCTTTTGTCGATATCGGTATGAAAAATGACGGCCTCGTCCATGTATCTCAGATCGCCGATCGATATGTGGCGAATCCTATGGACTATCTCGCGGTCGGACAAGAAGTGAAGGCTCGGATCGTCGGGATCGACGCGAACACAGGCAAGATACAACTCTCACTGCGAGGTGTATAGGAAAAGTTGGAGAAAATATGATTCTGGTTATAGTATTGTCGGTATAAGTCTACTATAGTATCCGCGTTTCTGTCATTCCTGCGGAGGCAGGAATCCAGTCACTATAAGTTTTCCTTTATGTTCCTCTTATGTACTACCAATCCATCATCCCGTCTCCACTCGGTGATCTCGTCGCTATCGCTAATGACGATCACCTCGTGATGCTCGAGTTCGCAGATAGCGAGGAACTGGAGGAGAAGGTTGCCCGATTCCCAGATAGAAAATCAGAAAAAAGTATTCTCCTCAAGCAAACAGAACAAGAACTCTCTGAATACTTCGAGTGACAGAGAAAACACTTCGATATCCCACTCATAGTCGACGGTACACTTTTTCAAAAAGATGCCTGGCAGTGACTCCAAGCCATCCCATACGGCGAGACTCGCAGCTATGCCGAACAAGCTAGGATGATCTCTCGTCCAAAAGCAGTCCGAGCCATCGGCGGAGCCAATCACAACAATCGGATCGTCATCATCATCCCCTGTCACCGAGTCATCGGTGCGAGTGGCAAACTCGTGGGATATGGTGGCGGAATAGAACGGAAAATCTGGCTCCTCGAGCACGAGAAAAAACACAGATAAAACTCCATTTCTTTATTCCTCCTTCCAGTTGCTTCTGTTTTTCATTGTCCCCCTTTGCTTCTTTGTTTTTGAGAGTTTTTCGATTCTGTCGATGCAGTTTTCGTGAAAATTCCGAATGTACCTTAGTTTGGAATTTTAGAAAACCAATCGTTCACAGAATCCAAAACGAACAAACGAAAAAGAAGGACTTTTTTGGAGATTATCTGGCGAGAAACGAGCCCGATAAGATCCTATGCAAAGCTGGTACTTTTGGTTACAAAAGTACAGAAGAAAAAGTAAATAGGAATGGACTCCGGAATCTAGATTCCTGCATACGCAGGAATGACAAAAAACCCTTAACCAATATCCCCTATGTCAGAAGAACTCATCACGGTCGATGCACACGGCAATGTACTAGCCTCAGGCGATACCGTCCAACTCACTCAGCAACTCGATGTGAAGAGCACCAAGATATCCCTCAAAAAAGGAACCAAAGTCAAAAATATCCGTCTCACCGACGATATAGAGGAGATCAGTGCGAACACTCCTGAGATCAAGAGACTGGTTCTCAAGACTTATTTCGTGAAAAAAGTAGACTAAAAAATCCTATCTTGAATTCTCGAGATAGGATTTTTGATCAAAAAGCTATGGGAGGACGACTGCATCCACATCATACGCCTTGTCTAGGAGTGTGAAGGTGATATCTGCCTCTCCAGACCATGGGTCGCCTGCCATCATATTCTCACGGAATATGAACTCATATCCTCAGAGTTGCCGCAGATTGTATCCTGTCTTTTGCCCGAATGGACCATCCATCGTCCCATCTGGCATGACGATCTGGGAGAGACGGAGATTGGCTCATGAGGCACTCGGGAAGGATATAGTCACGGCTACCGCCCGAGCCTCAGAGTTGACGAATGATACAGTCGTCGAGGCTCCTGTCTGGTGCATCACGCGTATCGTCCTCGTCTGGATCCCGTCGAATATCAGATAATACGCTCCTCCACTTCCTGATATGTCCTCCACCAGTGGTGGCCGGGTATCTGTACTCCCTGTACTCGTTGTACCTGTCTGAATCTGAGAACCTGTCTCCGTCTGGACTGGTGGGTTATTCATGTCTGAGAGAGTACACGATGAGAGTGTACATATACTGAGCACGAGGAGGTATCTGATAATCATAGTGGAGAGTTAGTGGATATCCACTGTATATGGATCACTCGAGATCGCAAAGAAAATACGAAGACAAAGAACTAGAGTGGAATATGATATATCAAATGCCCCCGATCTGATCTCTCATCTTGCAATATTCACCCGAACTTCAGAGCAAGCTGTATCGATGGGATATTTTCAAGATTGCAACTATGCATCAGGTGATCATATATCGTATGTTCACGAGCCCAATCGAGCATCGCAATATATGTCTCTGTTCCATATCATTTCCCTTGTTCGGATTCTCTGATCCAGAGTCCGATATTCATACGAGGTTCTTCTGGATTATTGAGTGCTATCGCCCCGATGAGTCTGCCAGTATCTTTTTCGAGAATCACATTCTCGAATACTTCTCCCTGGACTATTAGCTCTAGCATCTTCGTCACGAACTCGACCTCCTCTTCATAACTCGGTAAAAATGGGCTCACATAGAGATTCTTGTTCGCCTTGCAGAACTCTTCACCCAACTCTCTGATATCAACCCGTCCATCGAGAGCGAACGGAACAATCACACATCGATCAGTTTCGATGCGAGAAGTCATGAGATCGAGATGAGGATTGCGGAGGAAGGACATATAAGTTATTTGATATTATTGGCTATTTTCCTAAACTTCTCAATATCAATACTTACTTTCACTATACTCGGATCTTCTATATATGCTCGGATAAAAAGATTGAGTACATAGTCCATAGATACTCATTGTTCTTTGGTAGTTTGTTTAAATTTCTTTTTTAGCTCTGTCGGGACTCTGAAAAGTATCTGTGAAGTCATAAACTCAAAATTAAATGATATATACGGATAGTATATATCATTTTGATATCATTGCAAATTATTTCTTCACGAGAATCTTCGTATACGCTTCGTCGAGCTGAAAATACTCCAAGAATCTCTCATCTACTATACTCATCATCTTACTCCTGAGTCTATAGCTCTGTGTATGTGACAGGAGTCCGAGATACGAGTTCATCTGGGCGAGTATCCGATCTTGTTCGAGATCCGAGAGGAGAGTAGGATCACTCAGTCGAGTATTGATAGTACGAATCAGATGATAAAAATTCCCTTTTGTTCGCTTGCCCACATATCTCCTGTATGGTTTGATAAAAGTCCCAAGAAACAATACTCACTTGGAGATATGTTGTAGATATATCTTGCGAGGATGGAGAGTCAATCCAAGTTGTTCCCTGAGGAATTCTCGAATCATAGAAATACATGACTTGAGATAGTCTGAGTTTGTATGGATCAAGATGAAGTCATCAACATATCTCCCATAATATTTCACTTTCAGAGTTTGCTTCACAAAAGTGTCGAACTCATGCATATAGATATTTGCAAAGAGTTGACTCGTGAGATTCCCGATCGGGAGACCACAACCAGTACAGGCATAGAATAGGCTCTTGCTCCGAGGGAGTCAGACCCAGTCTTCTTTTTTTCCGACTATTTTCACATCTTTTCTCACATCGGTACAGATAATAGTGCGGATGAGATAGAGGAGGATATCTTGTTCGTCTGGGTCGATATATCTCATGATCAGAGTTTCGATCTTATTACAGAGTATCTCCCGATCGATACTCATGAAAAATCCTGAGATATCCAGCTTCAACACATACGCATCTCGTGAGTAGTTCTCTGAACACGATCTCATGAAGTGATCAACTCGATCGATCCCATAGTGGGTTCACTTCCCGCATCTCGAGTTATAGACATCGTGGATGAGTACTCGTTCGATGATAGGTGTGAGTCTGCGAGCGATGAGATGATGTACCACTCGATCACGAAAATGTGACGCAAATATCTCTCGCTGTATTGGATCACAGACGATAAATGCTGTACAAGGTTGGAGTCTATATGTACGACTCTCGATCTCATCTCAGAGGTTGATACACTCCCTCTCATAGTGGAGCTCGAACTCGAGAGCACCAGTTGTATTGCGCTTATGTGCTCGACAGTCATAGTACGCAGTGAAGATGTCAGGGAGGGAAAACATGATAATCCAGAGAAAATAAGGGGTTCTTTCGCCAAAAATAGGAATCACAGAATGACCATTACGACGATTGTTCCAGTTAGAGTTGGTATTGCCATTGCGATTGCGTCATGCGTATGGAGCGTTCTCGCCTTGTACCTCACCAGAGATCCAAGCATAACCAACATCACCAGCATTCTCAACTCTACCATTGCTCGCATCGCGATACCCTGCTCATAGAATCACTGAATTTGTGACTCCAGGAATATATCCCAGAGCCATCTCTTATTCCTGATGATATCAGGGGATTCTCGATAAAGATTGGCACCCTCAATATATCCATGGATATATTGATTCTCGCCAGATATTCCTCTTTTTTCTCTGGATTATCGTGTCTTCACATTTGATTGCCATGCTGCGAGTTGCTTTGAGATACTCTCTATCTGAGCATTCATCGAAACAAATGGATCGAGAGATATCTGCTTGAGATCCCGAGTGAGTCTGAGAAGGAGTCGTATTGTTTCGAGTGTGATACGAGCCTCTTCGAGGAGTACATATCTCTTCTCGATGGAGCTATTTGCCCGATAGATCGAGAGGATCAGTTTCATAGTTTCGCTCTTGAGTTCTTGCCCGATTGTATACTTGTATTCACGAGCAAAAGTCCTAGAAAACTGGAATACCTGCAATAGGAAATCATAGCTCGTCTTGTACACAGGAAGAAGATCATAGTTTGCCATACGGGGATAGATGAGAGGAATAGAAAATATCCGCACAAAGCGGATATCTCATCTCGGGGAATCTGAAACCAAAGAGTCGAATGAAACCAAAGAGTCGAATCGGGCTCTATCCAAAAATAGGAATCACAGAATGACCATCACGACGATAGTTCCAGTAAGAGACGGTACCGCCACCGCGATTGCGCCACGCGAATGGAGCGTTCTCGCCTCGCACCTCACCAGAGATCCAAGCATAACCAACACCACCAGCATCCTCAACTCTACCATTGCTCGCATCGCGATACCCCGTGAGATGATTATTATCTTTCAGAGATTGTATAGCTTCATTCTTGTTAGGCAGTCTGACTGTTTTTCCACAGAGCTCTCAGAGTTTTGATACTACGATGAGTGCATCATCATAGTCTGCAAGATATGGGAATGTAAGCTCTTTATTTGGGAAGATATTTTTCAGGAATACTCGATATGCAGGAGTATCTCCAATAGGGTTTTTTGCATTGATATCTGTTTCGATAGATTTCTTTTCTTCGAGTGAGAGTCAGAAAGAGAGTGTTTCTATAGTATTCTCGGGAACTTGATCTCCTGAGATCATAAGAGTATTATCAACTTTCCGAGCGCTGATATCTCTGAGCATTTCTGGTCGTCAGTTTTGGCGGAGTCAGTTTCTATTTTGATATCGATTCAGTGCTTCTGGGTTGTTTCGCATATATTTTGTATGAAAAAGTAAATTACTTCAACATAATATATTATTTTATATTTTTGTCAATATTTTCGAGATGAGATGTGAAGAATCGCTCACTAGGATGAGTCTATGCTATGGCTGGCTGGCTGGCTGGCTGGCTGGCTGGCTGGCTGGCTGGCTGGCTGGCTGGCTGGGGAGGGGGGGGGAAGTTATTTTCAGGAGCAGCGATAGCTCATTCACGTCAGGACACGGAGCCACCGCCGTCACACATGGGCATGCGCTTTGCTTTGGCGTGCAGTGCCCATCGGCTCAGGCAGGTCGCGGCCTGCTCGCGCATGCAGTGCCTCGATCAAATGGCATTGCTCACCTTGCCCGTCGCACTGCGCACGCAGGGCGGTGAGGTCTTTTTCCAAACCGCGTAGCTCTTTCAAGCGGGTGCGCACATGGCCGATGTGGTCATCCAAAGTGTCGCGCGCAGTTTGGCAATGCGTCTTTTTTCGCAAGTCCAGGTGCAACAGCATGCGCACCTCAGCCAGCGACATGTCCAGGCTGCGCAGCAGGCGGATAAAGCGCAGCTGGTGCAGGTCTTCATCGCTATAAATACGG
>JANOJH010000746.1:0-8140 GCA_031408135.1 Bdellovibrio sp.
TCACTTCCTGCAGTTTTTTAATGGCCAGTTCTTTTTCCATTGTGTTGCGGGCCTGTTCTTTGATCGACTGCTGCGCCAATTCAAGTGAAATACCGACTTCTTTTTCTTTTTCAGCAGTTCGCGAACCGACTTTTTGAAGTGCATCCTGCAATTGAATGTCTGTTTGGCGTTTGGCATCGATTTCGGCAATACTTGCGCGTTTCATATTTTCAGCCACTTCAATTCGGCTTTGCATTTCGATTAACGATTTCTTTTTTTCCATGATGTTCTTGATAACATGCGAAGAACTGGCGTCTCGGATATCCATAAGTTCAATATTCTTTACAGTCGAAACCCCCCAGTTTTTCAATTGCGCTTCAACTTCTTTGGTGAACATTTCGCCGAATTGACTGCGGCCCTGCATGATTTCTTCAATGTCGGCCGAGGCCAGAATTGTTCTGACGGCCCCTTGCAAAATTGCGCGGAGTTGATTTCTGAGTTCATCGAAAGAACTCACGCGTTGAGCTGCCACATTTGAATCGGTAATTCTGAAGAACGCTTTAATATCAACAACGAATGGCAAACGGCCTTTGTCGTAAGCCTCATACGATTCTAAGTCTTCATCAAAGACCGAAACAGGAAGTACAATTTTTACGATTCCTATTTTCGGAATCCATGACGGCCACTCATAATATGAATTTCCGGCATTGTGATCTTTGCCGTAAGAAACCGTTGCTTTGCCAGATTGAATAATGTGAACTTCATTGGTGGAAACGACGCGCCTTAAAAAAAGTGCAACAAGCACGCCCGCGCAACCAATTACCGCTAACAACGCCACGAATACCGATACATTCAAAATTTCCATAATCACTCCTTGATATAGGTCATTAGTATTCTATAGACTTTAGCATGTTTACAAGCCCTAATTAGCGCCTAAAAAAGCAGCTTTCCTTTCGGATTGAAAAAAACGGGCCGGTATTGCAATCTTATATTCTGTTTAAAAAAAGGTAAGGCTCATGAATCAATCAGCAGACAACGAATATTTTCCGAAAAACTATCAACATTCCCGCGGCGTATTTTTGGCCGGTATTAATCAGGCAGCGGGGCCGAAAAGTATCGGGCAGTGGATTGTGCCCGGAAAAAAAGATAACGACCTCGTGGTTGATCACGTTTATTTGCAGCCGACTGAAAAAACTGAAACTCTTTTTGTTCTGACAAGCGGCATTCACGGCTCTGAAACTTACGCGGGCGCCGCAGTTCAGGCGATGTTCATAAAAGAGATTCTACCAAAGTTAGACCGTTGTTCAATTGGCATATTTATCGCGCACGCAATGAACCCTTATGGATTCAAACATCATCAACGCTGCACTGAAGCCGGTGTAAATTTAAATCGTAATTTTTCGGTTTCTGGCGAAAATTTTAAAAGACGCAGCGAAGTTTCGGCCCAGATGTGTGAAAGATTTATTGAGCGCAAACCGGTTGTCTCACTTAAAAGTTCGTTCCTGCAAAAAATGACTCTCAAAGATTCAAAGCCCGTTTTTGACGGTGTAACAATGGATGAATTGATCAAAGGAACATCTCCCGGTCAGTTCGAGCGCCCGCAAGACTGGGAGTTCGGTGGCTTCGGACCCGAGCCGCAAACGAAAGCGTTCACCGACAAAATGGCAGAGCTCATGCCGAAGTACAAAAAAATTGTTGTATTCGATCTGCACACCGGTCTTGGTGATCGCAAACGCCTTCATCTGTTAATGGATGAGCCCGGTAAATCGGTCGATGCAAAACTATTTGCCGAATTAATCAAACCCGAAGCCGACAAAGAATTTTACACGTTTACACCTCCCGAGGCCGAAGGTTTTTACCCGGTTCACGGAGCGCTTAACAGCGCATTCGGCGAGCTCGCAACAGACAACCAGCAGGTATTGGCGCTGACAATGGAATACGGCACTCTCGGTCACAGTCAGGAAGACCAGTTGATTGGCCTCAATAGTTTTGCATTGGCTCATCAAGGGCATTTTCATGGTTATGCAAATCCGATACTTGCCGAGCAGATTATTCGCGAAAATTTCGAACGCTCCCGGCCGCCGGGGCCGCATTGGGAGCAGGAAGTTATCAAGGCTGCGCGCGGGCTGTTTGAGCGGGTATTCGGACGATTAGCGGAAAATGTAAATTTCTAAGACAGTTAAAATCATCTCTCCTGAAATAAGTACGAATTAAGCCTTGGTACATTCGTCGCAACGTTTTCTTCTTACTAACAGGAGATCTTATTAAAAACGTCACGGTTTTTACTTTTTTAATGGTGCTTATAAGCGGAGGAAATACCTTTGCTGAATCCAGCTTTATCCGGGTTGGAATTCCAACGCTGAAAGCGGCGGTGCTGCATAGCTTTCCGCAGGTGCAGGCCAGCGCCGATTGCCCCGAAGGTGGCTCGCAGTCCCGCGATAATATTGCACAGACCGAAGAGCCCGTGACAAACACAAAATCCGCTGTAACCGGCATTATCGAAAAAACCCGCCCGGTGGTCAAAGAATACGTCAATGAAACCGGAAAATGCGGCTCATGCAAACAGATCAATCAGGTCTCGATGTACACAACTTCAGAACCCGCAAAATTTTCTTTAGACAGCGCCTGCGATAATAAATCTGCAGAAAATATCCGTATGACCATGCCAGATAAAGATATCAATAGTTTTGTGGAAGCTGTCATGTCAGGTAAAACAGCCGAGGGCCGCAGGATTTATGCCGGCTGCCCCGATCCGTGTTCGCTCTATACCGCTTCGTCTACGGTGCCTGCCGCAAACAACAAAGTACTCCTAAATTTAACAGTTCATTGCGGCCAGCCGCGCAAAGGCACTTTGCTTTTTTCAAATTACAAATTCACAACAGGCATCATTCATAAATGGACCTGCCAGAATCAGTAACTTAGAATAAATAGCCAAGACTCAGACCCACGCTGCCTTTAGAATTTCCGGCGGTTTGGGTATCGGATAATTTCAGGCCGGTGCTCCAGTCTTTGCTGGCAAAAGTCTAAAACAAAAAAGAATGTCCGGAAGGCAGTGAGGCTAAACCCAAGCCATGGAGCTAGATCAGGGAAGTCAGCAACAGTAAGATGTCCGACTATGTTGAACGCGAATCCAAATCCGGGCCAGTTCAACACGATCGTTTACCCGGGTTGTGAAAAATTATAATTGTTATTACTTGTGTGCAGCCGATGCCTATAGCGGTACTGAAGAAGGCAGCTGTTTAAATAAACACCGGCCTGCAACTTGCCAGACCGGTGAGTGGTTACTTAAATAATTCGAGTATATACTAATGGTGCACCGGCGAATCAATGTCCTGCGAGTCCGTCACCGTTCTTGGGCCTACCGAAGTGGGCGTTGAAGAACGCCCTTTGTTCAGCCAAGAGCGTGTGATATCGGCCGCAACACTTTGTCCGCCAAGGCCGAAGGCCAAGCCGAATGAAAGTGCCAGGCACGCAACCAGCCCCGTAAACAGAATGTTAAGCAATTGCACGGCAATGCCAAGCTGACTGATAGCTGCAATCATCGCAAAACCGAAAACTCCATAGCGGGCTATGACCGCGAGGATATTTGGGCGTGTTAAGTTCATTTTTGCCGCGTTGGTTTCAATAATTCCTGAAACTAAACGCGCAGCCCAAGCTCCGGCAACGAGAATAGCTACGGCCACCACAATATTCGGAATGAAAAGAATCACACTGTTTATAATTCCTGTGAGCGGGGCAATACCCAGCGTAATTGCTGCGGCCTGCACGAACACAAGAAAAACAAACCATTTCGACATCGTACCCATAAGGGACGAAAGCGTTGGTCGTGTGCCGTATTGAGTTTTTGGCAGGTAGTCATTGATATGTGCGCTGTCTGCAACTGTTTCCAGTTTGAGCGACATTAAAACGCGCTCAACTATTTTGCCGACGAATTTTGCGATATACCAACCGGCAACTAATATAATTAGCGCCCCTAAAAGAGCAGGAATGAAAGTCATAAAGCTTGTAAAGCCCGACGTCAGCCCCGCCCAGAATGTACTTGTAAAATTTGTTATTTGTACTGGCATAAAATCCCCCTTCTATCGGGGAATTGCATATTTTATACCAAAAATGAAATAGAATTTATTTCTTGAAATATTTTATGTAATAAATTTCAAACTCTAAACAAAATTAAAAAAGAGTTTAAATTTTTAAAAGAAGTCGGAAGTTCATTTTAAACAGATCACTTATCGAGACCTATCTTCTGACAGTATTTTTCTTCGAAAAACGAATTTCCTTTTCGCGCAAGCCATTTCCTTACTTAAGAGGAGTAAGTTCAAATAATAGCGTTGTGCCGGCAAAGATCCGACAGCCCTTCGGCGCTTTTACTGAAATAACCACAAGTTTGCCCAGCGGGATTTCCTGTTGATCAAGATAAAATTTGGATTCCGGCGAAAATAAATAATAAGTCTTCCTCGGCACCAAGGTTAAGCTGCGCATTCCGGTAATGATCTCACTTTTGACTTCGTACTTTTCCGCGCGGTATATAAAATTCAGATCGCGCAGCTCACCCCCGCTGGTAACTTTTCCAGTTGTAAGATCGTCGCCCGAAAACGAATATGAAGTCAGCGTTTTAAGATCTACTGTCGTTTCTTCGTTACCGCTGTTTTTATGTGTCAAAGTCATTTCACCGTTTAAAAGAATAAGAATTCTTTTGTAGCCCTTGTAAGAAGAAAAAGTACTATCCGCAGTAACCAGCGCCGAACTTATCCGGTAGTTAAAATTTTCAAATCGAATATCTACTGCAGGCGGATTAATTAAATATTCAATCGAACTGCCAAGGCCGTTTTTCCAGGGCACTTGTTTAAACTCCTTTAACACCATAATTTTCATAAATTAATTTTTGTCTATGAAACTCGATAATGCAAGGTTTAGTGGGGGTTTAGGTACGGCGTACATTTTGCTTCCGGTAAAAGCAGGAGGCGATTATGAATACACGTACTTTTACTCGAACGGTCGGCTGGGTCATGTTGATTATAGGGGTCTTTACACTCATCCCGCAGTTTTCAACGCTGCCTGATTGGCTGCCGAATCTGAAGCTCGAAACCAGCTACGGACTTTTTGTAAACCTGTTTCCGATGAATATCATAAATAAATTGGCGTTGTTGGCATTCGGCGTTGCGGGAATCTGGGTTTCACAACCGCGAAATCCGATCGAACTGAACATTCGCTATTCAAAAACTCTCTTTGTTGTGATGGCGATCGCGGCACTTCTCGGAATCTACCGCCCGTTGAACACGCTACTCGGATACTGGCCGCTGTTTGGCGCAGACATATGGCTGCACACAGTTTTCGCAGGCCTTGGAGCTTACTTCGGTTACAGGGAAAAAGTTAAAAAGCCGGTACGGATTTAACACAGCTAACAAAAGGCACGGGTCATGCACCCCCAACCACATGGGGGTCATATGACGAATGCCAAAATTCAACCTGCACCGAAACCTGAGCGCAAGAAAACTGACGAAAGTCTGATAAACGAACGAGACAAAACAGATGCGTCAATCATTCAGGCGCGCGAAAAAACTGAAGTTCAAACAGATAAGCACGTCGAAACCGAACGAGCCGCAGCCGACTTCACCACTCGTGCTACGCGCAAAGAGGCCGACGTCGAGCGAAGCCTCGGTGCCGAGGCAAAAATCACCATCAAAGAAGAAAGAAAAGACGCCGACCGAGTAACAGAACTTGAGCGCACCAACGTCGATGCGTTAATTGGGCAAGAACGTAAAGAAAAAAATGCCTCAGATAACAGCCTGCTTTTCAAAGAACGGGTACAAACAGACCGTAACCTGCAGGAAGAACGTGTTCGCTCGGATTCCAAAGAACGCATCACCTCCGGTCTCCTTTCCAACGAAATAACGGAACATCTCAAAACCAAAGTTGCACTGACTTCGCGGGATGAATTTCTGGCCATCGTCAGCCACGATCTGCGCAACCCACTGGGCGCCATTTCTTCCTGGGTTGAGCTATTTATGGAAGAAAACACAAAGTTAGACCTCGATTTTCAAAACGGCCTTGAACTGATTAAAAGAAACGCCGATACCGCCTTACGCCTCATTCGTGACATCCTCGATATGGAAAGTATCGCTGAAGGAAAATTTCTGCTCAAATCCGAAAGCCACCGTATCGATAAAATCCTGAAAGAGTCGGTTCAAACCTGCGGGCACATGGCAACCACAAAAAATATTCATCTTACGCTCAAAACCGAAACTGAAGCAGAAGTTGTTTGCGATCACGATCGGATTCTTCAGGTACTTTCAAATCTCATCGGCAACGCCGCAAAATTTACGCCCGAGGGCGGTTCTATTTTTCTGAGTGCTAAAATGAATGCAACAGAAGTGCAGGTCTCCGTTCGTGACACCGGCATCGGAATTCCGCCGGAAAAGCAGGAAGTAATTTTTGAGCGCTTCGCACAGTTGGCTAAAAAAGACCGTCAAGGGCTGGGGCTCGGGCTTTACATTTCAAAACTGATTATCGAAGCCCACCAAGGGCGGCTTTGGGTTGAGTCCGTACTCGGCGAAGGCAGCACATTTAGTTTCACCATTCCGGTTCGACCGCCATTTATCCATTAAATAATATCACTATGACCGTGCGTAAATTTCCAGGCAAACTTGAAATCAAGCATACCGACTGGGGCGCCGGTAAAGCGGTCGAGCCCGAAAAATAGTTTTAGCCGTTGCTTTTAAGAGTTTTTAATCTCTCTTTTATTGCCTGCGATAACTCGACCAACTCTTCAAACTCATCATTTTTTCTTAAGACCAGTGGCCTGTCGAAATCCTGCAGATGAGTATGATTCAGCAATTCGTCGGTGTATTTTTTAAAGGCGTATACCGGGCCCGCAATCCGGTGCGACGCAATTAAAGCAATCATAAAGTAACACATAAACAACACAATATTGATAATCAGATACAGCCGCAGGAACAGCAGATAAATATTTTCAGAAATTTCATTATCAAAACCCAGATACTCATTCAGCGTCACTTTTAAATACGAAAACGTAAAAACCAGCAACACTAAGCTGATCGAACTCAGAATCGTAAAATTATACAATATAAATCTTTTTTGAAATCCCGGATTAACCCACTTTTGCTTTCGCTTATTATTTTTGGGCCAGATAATGTCATAATGGGCAACCACATTATAAATAATCAGCAGACAACCCGTAATCTGAAATAAATCTGCAAGGTTCAAAACGTAATAAATAACTTCTTTGGGGCCGAAAATAATAAAATCCACCACATGACCCATTGTCAGGCGGTCAATTACATTTCCAAGCAGACCACCCAGCAGAATTGCAAAACCAAGCCGCAGCCAGATCAGTCTTTCAGGAAGTACCAGTTGAATAAGCCCAAAAAATATAATGAAAACACCACCGAATGTAGCAAGCCCCACTTGTTTCAGATTTTGCGGCAAATTTTCGAAAATTCCCCAGAAGGCCGCAGTGTTATAGGTCGGAAAAAATCGCACAAAGCCAAAGTCAACAAGGTCATCCAGTCCGGCAACCCAACTCTTTGCAATCTGGTCCGCTAACAGCACAGCAAAAATAACCATAAAAATAAAAAATTTATCTTTTTTAGACACGTGTAGGTACCTCTGCTAACAGGCTATAATTGTAAAGAGATATTCAGCAAGTAAATTCATTAAATTGGCAAAAACAGGCAGTACCCGAAGTTAACTTTTACTTACAACCGGATTTCTTGTACTAACATTTAAAAATGATGACGTCGGCATTACTGCTTGCGGCTTTCTGGATGCCCACACCTCTGCGGCTGTTTATGAATGAGCCATCGAATATCTGGGTTACGGGTTCGCCGTATATTTTGCTGCCCGGAGTACTGGTGGTTGCGGCGATAACCGGGCATTTGCTGGTTTTCCGTTTACTGGCAAGAAGCCATTCTGCCGGTAGCTACCTCAGTTAACATATATCCTCGGCAATTAATGCCATAACAGTATCCGTACTCAGGGTACCCGTTTCCAATATAGATATAAAATCCGAAGCAAGGCCCTCCCGATTGATAATTCGGTGGCATCGGCATTCCCGGCAAGGGCATTTGCGGTGGCATCGGCATTTGTGGAGGTAAATTTGAATTCGTGCTGCAAAGATTTGCCGCCACCTGCTGATTCGTTG
>JANOJH010000753.1:0-1475 GCA_031408135.1 Bdellovibrio sp.
TAACGAATAACTATTAACTATTAACCATTAACTATTAACTATTAACCATTAACCATTAACTATTAACTATTAACCGCTAACGATTCAAATGATTACAGTTTCTGATGTAAGTAAAAAGTTTGGGAGGCTGGAGGTGTTGAAGTCGGTTGGCGTTGATTTCAATCCAGGTACTTCATATGCTGTGATAGGTCCTAACGGATCTGGGAAAACAACCTTGATCAAGTGTATTTTGGGAATGGTGCTGCCTGACACTGGATTAATTACAGTTAATGGAAAGTCGATTGCTAATGATTGGACTTATCGAAACCTGATTGGTTACATGCCGCAAATCGGGCGCTATCCGGATCAAATGAAGATTGGGCAAATCTTTGATATGATTCGTGATTTGCGCCAGGATCAATCTCACATTGATGAAGATCTGATAAAGGAATTTAAGCTGGATCGCATGCGTGATAAACGCATGCATACTCTTTCTGGCGGAACCAGGCAAAAAGTAAGTGCTTCCCTTGCCTTTTTATTTAATCCGAGTATTATGATTTTGGATGAACCTACGGCCGGTCTTGATCCGATAGCGGTGGAGATTCTCAAAGCAAAAATACTGGCTGAGAAAATCAAAGACCACACTTTTCTAATCACATCACACATCATGAGCGATCTCGATGAATTGACATCGCATGTTGTGTACCTGGAGGAGGGTAGGATATTATTTAATGATACTATTGACCTTCTCAAGGAAGAGACTGGTGAGCTAAAGCTTGGTCGCGCCATTGCGACTATTATGAAGAGAAATCTAAAGACAACGGAAACGGTACAAAGTGCTACGTAGCAAATGTGTCAATACGTTTTATTCAAATGAACTATAAATTCGAAGTAGTATGATCAAGATCGCCAAATACGTGTTGTATGATATTTTGCGTAATCGCTTTGTCATGTTGTACACCCTCTTTTTGTTACTTGTTACATTAAGTATGTTCAGCCTTGACACCGATCCAGGAAAGTCAACCTTAAGCCTATTAAATATTATTCTTTTAGTAGTTCCGCTGGTTAGCATTATTTTTACCACTATTCATTTTTTTAATTCGTATGAGTTTATAGAACTTCTGCTTGCTCAACCGGTTAATCGCAAAACCATTTACTTTGCTGAATATTTCTCTATCTCACTAGCTTTATCGGCTGCGTACTTGATTGGCGTGGCCTTGCCTTTACTCATTTTTAATTTTAACGATAGCGCTATCTATCTCATTATAGCCGGGCTCTTATTGACGTTTGTTTTTGTGGCGTTGGCCTTCGGTGCTTCCGTATCTACACGTGATAAAGCGAAAGCCATCGGGGTGGCACTTTTATTCTGGTTTTACTTCTCACTGATTTACGATGGTTTTATACTTTACATCATCTATAGTTTTAGCGAATACCCGCTAGATAAAATTACGCTACTACTTGTTTCTCTAAATCCAATTGATCTGGCTCGCATTATT
>JANOJH010000755.1:0-1853 GCA_031408135.1 Bdellovibrio sp.
AATTATCCTACGATTCGTTTCATAAAAAGTCAGATAGAATTTACAGAGTGCTTACAGTGGATAAATCTATTCCAGATAACATCCGCACCTTTGGAAATACAGTACCTCTATTGGCCTTGAGCTAGTCAACTCTTTTCCGGAAGTAGAACAGATGATACGTCTCTATCGATTTTCCGGTCAGGTGGCTGCAGGGATTGATGAAGCAAAGTATAGTGAGCGAAACTGGCTTGCGACAGAAGATACCAATCTCTTCAACGTCTTCGATTTTGATTTCATAGCAGGAGATAGGTCAACCGCACGCAGTTTCAAGCAATGAAAAATGAAATTCTCCAAACTGGCGGGCGTGCAACTTGTTGCGATCCACATCAATTAGTCATATTCGAACCTATGGAAAGTCTATTTCCGAAAAATATATCCGTTTGCAAACGATTATAAACGATTATAAACGATTATAAACGTTTATAAGACGGCTTCTTATCCTATTTCAATCTATTGTTGCCTTAAGGGAATCTTAAAAACCTTGCCTTTGACCTTCTCCATCCCGATAGCTATCGGGAGAGAAGGTCAAAAGGAGTTTTTAGAGATGCCTATACTATATTTTTTCAAAATGGAAACAATTGAACTGATTCCCCTCTGGCACCGTGACATCTACTGTATTGCCATCCGCAATAGATTAAATGACAGGGCTAATTTAATCGTACGCAACTTTCCAAACCGCCAGTACAGTAGGACGAATGGATGCTGGTATGTGAAGTATTCACCGTCTGCGTTGGATCTGCTATTTCAAACCCTTTCCGAAGTTTGTTTTGTGAAGGTGCCGATTCTGTTCGATGAAAAAACTAAAATAGGCCGCGTGCCGCTGCCCCTAAAAGCATTACCTGAGGGATATTCTGAATGCCTTATCCGAATGCGATACAGTGATAGTACACGAATTACCTATCAAAATCAGATGAGACAATTCATGGCATTCATTGAACCCATTCCAATTGGTAAGATAACTAAGGAATTGGTTGACCAATACATGATTTATTTGGTCGATAAAAGAAAAGTCTCTGTATCCACTCAGAACACAGCCATCAATGCCATTAAGTTTTACCTGGAACAAGTAAATAAGGGAGATAGAACCTTTTATTATGTGGACAGACCTATAAAAGATAGATTATTACCATCTGTACTTTCGGAAGAGGAAATGCAAAAATTGCTTAGGGCGTCACAAAACATAAAACACCGGTGCATTATGTTTCTACTGTATTCGGCAGGGTTGCGCATTAGCGAGCTATTGAATTTGAAATGGGCGGATATTGACGAATACCGAATGATCATTTATATACGAAGCGGCAAAGGACGCAAGGATCGGATTACACTTCTTTCCAAACTTGCATTGGACTATTTGAAGTATTACCTGGATTTGTATAAACCCAAGGAATGGCTGTTTGAAAGCCCTAAGGGAAGCCAATATTCTACCAGAAGTGTCAATCAGTTTATTCACCGATACAGTGCACTGGCTGGTATAAGAAAGCATGTAAGTGCTCATACGCTGAGGCATAGTTTTGCTACCCATTTACTGGAAAGGGGTACTGACTTGCGGTATATTCAGACACTTCTTGGGCATGAGAGCAGCAGGACAACCGAAAGGTATACGCATGTGACCAAAAGGGGATTTGAGAAGCTAATTAGCCCATTGGACTTTATTAGCAAAGGGCTTATCTTGGAGTCCAATAAGGATATATAGGAGACTCTGTCTCCTATATACAGTCGTTGTATAATATGCGCTGGAGTAATTTCTTAATACAGATTTTCGTTTTGTTGACTTGAGTGCTTCGACATTCGTGCCTTTCCCACGCGCAAATGAA
>JANOJH010000767.1:0-2321 GCA_031408135.1 Bdellovibrio sp.
GGAAACTTTCAGATGTTCGAGGATGTCATTCACCAACCGGTCATCCTGCTGAATCAGGCATGGGACCTGAATTGGGCGCAAAAAGAAAATCCGGATGTGGTTTTCGCCTCCAGCATTTCGAGAGCCAGGTAATGTGAAGCCACTCGAAGTACAGAATTTAAAAAAAATCTACACCGATAAAGTTGCGGGCATCCCTGTTGAAGCGCTTAAGGGGATTGATTTTTCAATCGAGCCCGGGTCAATTTTTGGCTTGCTGAGGACGAACGGTGCCGGAAAAACCACGCTGATAGCCGCGATCACCACGCTTGAGAAACCGACCAGCGGTGAAATTCTGGTCTTCGGCGAATCTGTATTGAAAAATCCATTGATTACGAAAATGAACGTGGGAGTTGTGCATCAGGAAGTGATCAACACCGGTTTTTTTGATGTGGCCGAAATTCTTGATTTTCAGTCGGGCTATTATGGTATCCGGAAAAATCAGGAGCGCTGTGATTATCTGATGCATAAACTTTCGCTTTATGAGCACAAAAATAAAAAAGTAAAACAGCTTTCAGGCGGTATGAAGCGGCGGCTGATGATAGCTAAAGCGCTGGTGCATTCGCCAAAACTGCTGTTATTGGATGAACCCACGGCCGGCGTCGATGTGGGCCTGCGGGAAACTCTCTGGCAGTTTGTGCACGAACTTAAAAATGAAGGTATTTCGATTCTGCTGACAACGCACTATCTTGAAGAGGCTGAAAAAATGTGTGACCGTGTGGCTATTATCAACAAAGGCCAGTTGATGTTCAACGGCACCCCGCAAAAAATGATTTCCGAATATTCGCAGAAAAAGCTGATTCTGATTATGAAAAGCGGCGAAACTAAAGAGTACCTTGAATCGAACCAGCTCAGCATTGCAGAATTACTGGCCAAATACGATATCGATATTGCCGAAATTCACGATGTTAAAATCGAAGAAGGGCGCCTTGAAGATGCGTTTTCGAAAATGGTGAACACATGATCATTTTTATGACTCTGTTGAAAAAGGAAATAAAGCGTTTCCTGAAAGTAATCATCCAAACCGTGATCAGCCCGATCGTCAGTTCGTTTTTGTATTTGCTGGTATTCGGGGTTTCACTCGGGGCCAGTGTTCAAATGAAAAACGGTGTGGCCTATCTGGCATTTCTGGTGCCGGGGCTGATGGTGATGGGGCTCATTAACAACGCCTTTCAGAATTCTTCATCCTCTATTGTGACCTCAAAATTTTCAGGCGACCTCGAAGATCTGCGTGTGGCGCCCATTCCGAATTATTATATTATCTGGGCCATGGGCTTAGGCGGCGTGTTCCGTGGGTCGGTTGTGGCCCTTATTACCGGTATTGTCGGTAGCTTTTTCTACTATATGCAGTACCACGAGGTTTTGCCTGTGGCCCATCCGTTCTGGATGATTTATTTTTTCGTGACGGGTGGTCTGATCTTCGCATTTCTCGGAATATTTGTGGCGTTTCTGGCTAAAACTTTTGACCAGTTGAGTGCATTCAGTACGTTCATTTTGCTCCCGCTCACGTATTTGGGCGGAGTGTTTATTTCGATTCAGAGTCTTCCGGAAATCTGGCAGACTTTTTCGCTTTTTAATCCGCTATTTTATTTAATTAACGGATTTCGATACGCCATTATCGGGCAGTCGGATGTGGGGTTGAATATCTCCGCTGTCGTCAGCATTGTCGGACTAGCGGTGACGTTTCTACTAGCGCAATTTGCTTTGAAAAAAGGTTCGTTCTCAAGGTGGTAATTTATGTTTGAAAGTTTGTCGGAAAAAATATTAAGCTCGGTCAAAAAGCTCAAAGGCCAGGCCGCAATTTCTGAAGCGAATGTCGAGGATATCATCAAAGAAATCCGGATGAGTCTGCTCGAAGCGGACGTGAATTTTAAGGTTGTGAAGAATTTTATCGACCGGGTTAAAGCCAAAGCCATCGGCACGGAAGTTATAAAAAATGTAAACCCCGGTCAGATGTTTACCAAAATTGTTCACGACGAATTGGTGCAGACGCTCGGCGGAGAAAAAGTCGACATCAATGTGCGGGAAAATCCAAGTGTGATTATGATGGTGGGGTTGCAAGGGGCGGGTAAAACCACGTCAACTGCAAAGCTCGGGCTTTATATTCGCCAGAAGCTCGGCAAAAAAGTGGGTTTTGTTCCGGCCGACGTTTATCGGCCGGCCGCAATCGAACAACTGCAGATTCTGGCCAAGCAGAATAACTTTGGCTGTTTTAATTCAACCACCGCCATGACGCCTCAGGAAATTTTGAACAGCGCGCTCGATTGGGCCAAAAAAGAAATGAT
>JANOJH010000777.1:0-5031 GCA_031408135.1 Bdellovibrio sp.
GTCGATCATTGCAAGAAAACCGAGTAGCGGTGGATACCAGATTCGATCTGTGTAAACCTGCAGATATTGTACGCTGGACTCGATTCGCTTGCGTAGTTTTGCTTTAAACGACAAAATTGGCCCTTCTTGTATCAATTTGAGCTGCCAGTACATCTAATCCTACATTTCAGTGATTTTGAATAAAAATTCGTAACTTTTTGCGAGCTCCCACGTTATGTGAGCAGAAAACAACAACATCCCCGGAGGGAATATGAAAAATTTTTTAATATCAGCAATCGCAATGACACTTTTGATCTCAACTGCAGAAGCTAGACGGGACCAAAATCGAGAACACAGTCAGCAAGGTCGGATTAAGCAGGGTGTGCAGGCTGGAACTTTGACCCGCAAAGAAGCAAAGAAATTGCGCAAAGGTCAGAAGCGTTTAGATCACATGCAGTTGAAAGCCAACGCTGACGGTGTCGTAACTCCGAAAGAGAAGCTTAAGCTTGAAAAAGCACAGGATAAACAAAGTGAGTTGATTTACAAACAGAAGCATGATGAGCAGAACCGAAAAGATTTGCCGAACCAACCAGCGGTTCCTGCAGTGCCAGCGGTTCCGGCCTCTGAAAACTAACTCATAGACAATTAAAGTAAGTTAGGTTTTGCTAATGAGTGATGGCAAACGATCAGGACCTCGCATTAATTAAAAGAATTTCGGAGGGAGACTCAAAAAGTTTTGAGTCTCTCATGTTGAAGTACCAGAAACTCGTTTTCGGTTACAGCGTGAAAATGCTCAAAGATAAACAAAAGGCCGAAGATGTAACGCAAGAGGCTTGGATGAGGGTGATTCAAAATTCTCAGAATTTTAAGCAGACCGGAAGCGTTAAGGCGTGGATTCTCAGCATTACCCGAAATCTGGTAATTGATGAATTCAGGCAGAGTAAGAAGTGGATCGATCTCGATGATGAAAACTGGAACGCAATTGAAGACCCGCAGGAAGACCTCGAAAAAATGTTCAGTGACGGGGAAAGATATGCGCGGCTTTCAAAAGCCTTTGCAGAGTTACCTGAGAATCAGAAAATCATTCTTTCGATGATACTGATTGAAGAACTGAATCAATCCGAAGTTGCGGTTAAGCTCGGAATATCGGTGGGTGCGGTAAAGGCCTCGTTATTCAGGGCCCGAGAGCAACTGAAAAAGAATCTGGGAGGCTTATGAAAAATTTTGATCGATTTTTTTCAAGCCCGCCTGATCCGGAGTTAAATGATCGCATTTTAAAACACGCAAAAAATGAACTTGAAATAAACCGCGTTGCTAAGAACCGCAAACGCTGGATTGCGTTTCTGGCACCGTTGATGGCTTCTCTTGCTGCAGTTTTTGTTTTTAGGTTTGTTGGCAAGAGTGAAAGCGACCTCTTTGCGGCTAATTCCGAACAAATTGAATTTATTGCCGATCTGATTGATGACGAAGACACAATGGAAATAATCGATAATCTGTCTTTACTTGAAGAACTCGAATTGATGGAAGAATTGGATATTGAAGGAGCTGAATATGGCTGAAAATGTTGATTCAAAAGCGAGCGTAAGTAAGGCCGATGAAGAAATTATCAAAAACCTAGAATTATTGCTTAATATTGAAGTGCTGGAGGAGTCTGATATTTGGGACGATTTGGCTGAGTTGGTTAATATAGACACTCAGGACGAGCCAATCCTTCCGGAAAGTGAGAAAAGATAATGAATCGACGACAATTACTGATTTCATTTGCACTCTTTACTTTGGCAATGCGGGTAAACGCCCAGGGTGAGAGCGCCAGCAATGCAGCCAAGGAAAACCAAGAGAAGTGGAATAATTTATCTGAAGACCAGAAAAATGCGCTTCGCCAGAAATGGAAAGAATTTCAGTCGTTGCCGCCGGAACGGAAAGATAAAATCCGGCAGTCGCTGAGTAAATTCAAAAATCTGAAGCCCGAGGAAAAAAAGCGCCTCCGCGAGAGCCTTGCAAAGTGGAAGAATTTACCTCCTGAAAAACGTGCCGAGCTCAAACAGAAATTTAAAAAATTTAAAAATCTTGATCCGCAGAAAAAACGTGATTTGCGAGAGCGTATGAATAAGTGGAATAAAATGAGTCCTGAACAAAAAGACAAATACCGTCAGAGGGCGAAAAAACGCCGTAGATCCTGAAGTTTGCCGTGAAAAAAATATTTTTTTCGGTTTTACTGCTTTCACAGGCCGTGCTTGCCGGCGTGGGGGTGGAGACAAGCCGCGATCTTTCAGCAACTTCGAAGGCCAATAATCTTTCACTTGATTTTACGCTTGATTCCTTTGAAGACAGCGAGACGGGAGCATTCGGGCTTTCGAACCGGCTGGCCTATGATTTTTCCGATTCGGTAGCAACGGTTAATCTTAATTCGGCGCTTAGTGATTTTGAAATAATCAGTGTTACACACCGGTTGGGCTATGACGTGACTTTCAGCGAGGATTTTACTTTTGTATTTAAATACGGGCGAACAACGTTTAATTCTGAAGAGGCCAGACAGGATGTGTTTGCCAGTGGTTTTTACTATCAGCTCGGGGATTTGCAGATAGGCTATGTGGTTTCAAATACGGATACCTATCAGGTTCGGCCGGTTGCGATACTCGGCACGGATTACACCGATAATATCCGTTACAATCGTAAATCAGGATCTTATTATCTGGGTTACAATTGGACGAAGGATTTTTCAATTTCGGTGAATTATACCCAGTATCAATACGATAAAAATCTTGATAACAGTTACACGCTGTTAACGACTCAGCCTTTTTTGGTTCGCGGTGGAAGTGCCGTGGCAAATGATGTGGGTTCACAACTGAAAAACAGTCTGGATTTAAATCTGACTTACTTTTTAACCCGTCGGTTGCTGCTGAGTTTTGGGATTGGTACAGCCCAGGAGTATTTGAGCCCCGGCGCAAAATCAAATGATGCTTCTTTAGGGCTTGATTACGAAATTACAATTTATGATTTCAACTATCGCGTGTTCGGGATGTTGAATGTGGCCAAGACAGAGAATGTTGAAGGAACTTCGAATTCGGGCCAAGTAGGGATCGGTTTCAGTTTTTGAAGATTTAAGATTTTTCTTTGAACGCCAGTTTGTAACCTGCACTTAATACTGTTTCAATCTGCACATCACTTTGCAGTAATTTTTTCCGGAGATGACTGACGTGAGCGTCGACGGTTCTGGATGTGATGAATTTATCGATGCCCCACACCCGATCAATGATAATTTCGCGGGTGTAAACCTGACCCGGGCGCGAGATCAAAAGCCGTAATATTTTAAATTCAAAAGGTGTGAGTTCGATGCCGACTCGCTGTTCGTTTTTCAGCAGAATCTGCACCGTCATTTTATCGAGATCGATCAGAATGTCGCGATACTCAAGCACTGATTTCTCAACCATGAAAGACTGAGCCGTGCGCAGACGGGCTTCAATACGTGCACGGATTTCGCTTGGGTCGGTCGGTTTAATTATGTAGTCATCCGCGCCCACACCGAACGCCGCCACTTTTGTGATGATGTCGCTGTCGGAACTGAGAATCATGATGGGCACAAAACGCGGCGACAAATATTCTTTCAGCCGGGGCAGGATTTTGAGCCCGTTTCCATCCGGCAAAGAAACGTCCAGTAAAATTAAGTCAAAATGATCTCGGCCGTTTTCAGCGATTCTCAATGCATCGGTTGTGTTAGAAACAAATGTTAGTGAATGCTCTTTTAGAATTGATGAGAGATAAGCCTGATAGTCCTGATCATCTTCAATACCGAGTATACGTGCCATGGGCCAGACCCTACCACATGTTGCGTTTTCTTCAAGAAAATATGACAAACGTTCAATATGAGTAGACTCAAATGGATAGGAGTGAAGGAGTACCCAAAAATGCACGTTGACCTGCTGATTGTAGGGCGGAAGTTTCAGGAGAAAATTTTTTCGTAAAATTGACTTTGAGCCAACCGGACAAGGAAGTCCTGAGGAGCTGTCTATGAATATGGAACACAATGTTAAGAAAATTTTAATCGTTGAAGATGACATGGCACTCAAACCTATCTGGGAAAAATTCTTCAGACTGTTCAGCGACCGACTTCGCCTTGAATGGGCGGTCAGCTGTGAAGAAGCCACGAAGATGGTGCAATCAGGAAATGAAACGGGTGCCAGTTATTTTCTGATTATTTCAGACATTTTTCTTGCAGGTTCAAAGACGGGAATTCAATTGCTGAACACACCTGAGGTGTTGGCGAGCCACGCAAAAACCGTTTTGATTTCTGCCGCAGACAGGGACGACGTCATTGCCAAATACGGCCACGAAGTGCCGGATACGGTTGTCATCTCGAAACCTTTTAACTTTAGGCTTTACAATCCTTTATTCAAAAACCTGTTGAACGGGCATCTTGCAGATGAACAGGTTGGACATGAAACATAGTACCGGATTTAAAAAAGTGATCATTGTAACCGGTTGCGGATCGGGCATCGGGCTAGAAATTGCAAAAAAGCTTTACCAACGTAAAGATTTCAGGGTGGTTGCGACGGCGCGAATAAAAACCCTTGAGCAGGTCCGCAAATTATTCAGTGAGACCGAAAACTTTATCATGCGCGAGCTCGACGTAACCAGCGAAGACAATATTTATTCATTGATCCATGAAATTACGCTTCTCTGGGGGCGGGTCGACATTGTTATCAATAACGCAGCAGTGTGTTTCAGAGCAGTGGTTGAACATATGGATGTAGAAGCCGAGCTGACTCAATTGAAAACAAACTATCTTGGGCCGATGTCGCTGATCCGGTCGGTGCTTCCGATCATGCGCGAGCAACGCGCAGGGCAGATCATCAATGTATCGTCGGTTTCGGGAATGCTGGCAATGCCCACGATGGGTTCGTACAGCGCTTCAAAACACGCCCTTGAGGGCGCAACCGAAGCGCTCTGGTACGAAGCACGTCCGTTCGGTATTAGGGTTAATCTTGTTCAGCTTGGTTTTATCAATTCGAATTCTTTTAAGCGGGTGGTGCTTTCAAACAAAGCCGAAATGAG
>JANOJH010000804.1:0-6666 GCA_031408135.1 Bdellovibrio sp.
TGCTCGCCAGCCACGCTTGGGAAGGGCCTGAAGAAATCATGAATTTGCCGCCCGCTAAAGCCAACAGTTATGAAGATTATTTCCACCGCGTGAGTGTCAGCAAAAAAGCCCGGCAATATTATCTGGTGCTGAACCGTGAGCGCTCAACGATTCTTTCGCAAAAACTGGGGCACAGAGCGGTTGGGGTGGTTTATCATCCCGAGCAGGAATCGCGCAGCAATTACGTTCCGACCGAATTGGCCAAGCGTTATGACGCTTTTGTGTTCATAGATCGAACGACGGCGCTCAACTCTTTACATATACCGGCTGTTCATGGTGAATTTCCGGAAACCTGGCCTTCAGGTCTTTAAATTTAAACAAGGAGAAAATTATGTCATTGTTATCGGTTTGTCAGACAGAGGTTGTTACCATTGATCGTAAATCCACACTGAAGAGTGTTGCTGAACTGATGCAGAAAAAACATGTCGGCAGCGTTGTAGTTACCGACGGATTTAATGGGCAGCGAATTCCGGTGGGGATTATCACCGACCGTGATATTGCACTTGCCATCGGCTCTTCAGCTAAACCGCAAGACATCGTTGTAGAGGTAATTATGTATAGCCACCCGATTACCGTAAAAACCAGCGATGGCATCTATGAGACGATTGTAAGAATGCGTGAATACGGAATCAAGCGGCTGCCGGTCGTGATGGACGACGGTTCCTTGTACGGAATAATAACGGCTGACGATCTGCTCGTATTGATGGGAAAAGAAATCAACAATCTGGCCCAGATTCCTGAAACGCAGATGAATCACGAGCGCGGGCTTCGCAAGCCCGCTGAAAAACATGTGTCGGTCTGACTACAACGCCGACATCGAAGAGGCCTGCGGGCCTTTTTCACCCAGTTCTTCAAGGAACCTGACTTTTTCCCCGACTTCAAGGCGATCCCATTTTTTGTTCAGCAAACTGTGGCGGTCGAAATAAAATTCGCGCCCGTCATTGGTCTGCAAAAATCCGTAGCCATCGTGATAAAAAAGTTTTGAAATTTTTCCGATGTGCTGCCCGTCAGGATGATGGGTCGCTGATTGGTGCACGCGCGAACGGTCGCGTATACTACGGCTCTTTTCACGCAACAGGCGCTCGGCTGCATTAAAAGAGTCGCGGATGGCAACATAGATATCTCGGTGTGCTTCATTATTGACGGGCTTGCGGTTAATTACAATGTCGTCGCCCGGCAGAAAAATGTGGATCTGAATATGAAAAAGCCGATCGAACCGGCGATGCCTATGCGGAGCAGATATCGCAACTTCAACACGAACGATCCGTTCAAAAAATTGTCCGAGTTTTTCGATTCTTTTCTGAACAGCAAGCCAGACTGCATCGGATTCGTCAAAATCAAGAAAGGTAATCTGAAATGGAAACATGGGGCCTCCTCTGCTAAATTGTAGCTTCAGGTTGGGACAGTTTGCGCTTAATAAAAGTTTTAAGTGAAGGTTCAACTTGGCTTACGAGGTCATCCATTTCACCCGCACTGATATGTTTTTTTATAACATTCAGTGTTGTCAGCACGCCGGCCTCAAGCTCGAATTTCGGCAAGCCTGCATGACTCAGCCGGCCTTTTACCGCCTCAAGAAAATCTTCTTTCGTAACGCCGCTGAGTTGTTCGGCGTGTGGATTCCAGCCTTCATAGAAAGCTCCGCGCAGAATCAGAGGCAATTGCGCCGAAAA
Organism: Bdellovibrio sp.; assembly: GCA_031408135.1. Lineage (GTDB taxonomy): Bacteria > Bdellovibrionota > Bdellovibrionia > Bdellovibrionales > Bdellovibrionaceae > Pseudobdellovibrio. The sequence goes on from JANOJH010000804.1 coordinate 1,710, forward strand.
ATGCGCCAATTCATGCACGCTCATCTGATCGCGCAGCGATTGAAGCACAGCCCGCAACAGGTGATAAAGGCTATCACCGTTCAGCCATTTTAATTCTTTCTGCATTTCATTGATCCAGAGCTGAGATTTATGTGTTGTGCGTGCAAACACGGTTACGTTTTTTACAATTTTCTGATTAAGTATAGTTTCGTTCTGTTTTTTTTCCCACATAGTTTTTTCCTCCTAGAAATAGACAGACATTGCAATGAACAGACCACTTTTTGGTTTTGCGACTTGGCAGGTGGCATTTAAATCCGTTGTACGGGCAAGAATTCCTTATTCTTAAAGAATTTGCCATTAGCTTGAACAGAGCCTCGGTTCCCGTGGCACAGAAGCTGCTTTACTTCATTATGTGATGATGCAGCGATGCTAGTCAGAACTTGAATGGGTGAAAATCCCGTCAACAGAATTGTTCAGTTGCTGTTGTAGTCTGGATCGATTGAAAAACAGAAATGTTTTATCAATAAGCCGATCGACAAAATTCCGGGGTGTTCGTAACCGGAATTTGACAAATTGATAGGTTGTAGCGCAGAGCGAACCTCTAAAGCCCAAAGGTCTGTGAACGTTCCGAACGAATGACGTGAGACCTTGAAATGGCCGAGCCCTTCACAGGCGAAGGCTACAATTGTTGGTGTAGAACTGAATATCCGCAGCCAACAGCATTTCAACGGGTGAGAGGACGACATGTCAAGAACGGGTTTTGACGAAAGCACGGATCCTCTTTTCGGAAGTTAACGGCCTTTGACGGTAACTGAAGTGGTTGGATAAGTTGATGCTGATGTATGGAAACACTCATGGTAACAACGAAACCGACTATCCCATCTGAGAGAGAGTCAGTTGAGATCGACAAGTATTACTAACCTGATACGAGGATCTCTGAAGTAACAGCTTCTGGTGTGAATCAGAAGACGTTTGCGTGATGGCACTTAGTTTTTCTAAGATGCGAAGAATAAGGTCAACTTGGAATTTTCTGCGTATGTCCAAAGGACGACTTAAGCAGAAAAAAACAAAAGGAATGCCTTATTTGAAATATCAGCTTTTGAGCTGTTCTGGAGAAATACCAACGGGCAGTTCTGCAACTAGGGTCGTGGAGCCATCAGGGTAGTGTTTTAATTAGATGCTATCCTGATGCGCCACTGCACCTACTAAAATATCTGATTGAGCCAGCCGGTATCTTTCGGTCTCATTTTCCCGCTGACCACTAGTTCCTCCACAATTTTCAGACTTGACGTGAATATCGACTCGGTAAAGATCGGCGGCGGTGGTTTTTCCACCACCCGCACCGCCGGTTAAAACAACACGACAACATTTATTTTTCATTCTGGGTTACTCGGTGAGTAGAGCCGTCTACAGGGAGAGGCGGCTCACGGTTTCAGCAGGCCTTAGCGTTCTGAGTCTTCTTAGAACGCCTTCGGTGAAAAAAATCTGGGGCCGGTGAGTATGGGTGGTTGCCCCGGAGTTTCTGTACGTCGGGATTTTTATTATTGAATTTTCACTTCTTTGGATTTGGTCGCTGCCGTTTTCGGTACCGTGACCGTCAGTACACCTTCTGCGTAACGGGCATCGACCTTGTTTTCATCCACCTGCGAAGGCAATTGGAATGAACGCATGAATGAACCGTAAGACGTTTCGGTTAAGAAATGGCGAGAGTCTTTTTCTTCTCTTTTATCAGAGCGCTCGCCGCTGACTGAAAGCCGGTTATTTTCAATTTCGATTTTGACATCTTCTTTTTTTATACCGGGGATATCGAACTCCACAACGAATTCACGTTCGGTCTCGCGGATATTACACGGCGGGGAAAAATCCACACCTTCAAATTCTTCAGGCCAGGCAAAGCTGCTGGTCATCAGGCGGTCCATTTCGCTTTCGAGATCTGCGATTGCTCTTAACGGGCTCAGGGTGCCCCAACTTCGTTGTGAACCTAATCTTGGGTATCGTGTTCGATTTGCTCTTGTCAGTGGATTTTTCATACGGTCTCCTTGTGTATTTTTCTTTGCGAGCAAATCGCAGGCCATCGCCCTTAAAAGATAAGACCGTAGTGAAAAAAACGAAGTCCGGATTTTCTACATCCATCCGGAAAAAAAAGGGCATAGAAGATGCTTGTAATATGTTAATGGAGTCCGGTCGAATTCGCCCATTCTTACTTGCTGTTCTAATGATCCTGTCGGGATTACTTTTCGAACAGATTTGGTGGAAAATCGGGGCTTACATGCTCATTGCGCTGTTTGTCGGTAGTTATTACCGCTACACCTCTCCGCACTGAAGCTTTTAGCCTGAAGAATATTCAAAAGGATTGAAAAAGCGGGGTTTGTTTTCTATACCCATAACACATGGCAAAACTGCAAATTCATTTAAGCCGAAATTTACGTCGTACTGTTTTGCGTGGCCACCCCTGGATCTACAAAGACGCCATTGCCAATGCGCCACCGAATATTACCCGTGCGCAGCAGTGTCAGGTGCTGGATGGCAAAAATGAACATCTGGCCTGGGCCTACTACGACCCGCATAGTCCGCTGCGTCTGCGAATTCTGAGTCTCGAAAAAAAACCGCCAACGCCTGAATTATTTGATTCTCGCTTTCAACTTGCTCGGCAACTTCGTGAAGCGGTCATCTCGGAAAATACCGACTGCTTCAGGCTTTTCAATGGCGAAGGTGATTTATTGCCCGGCTTGATTTGCGATGTGTACAAGAACATCGCGGTGTTGCAGTTTGACGGGCAGGGTGCCAATGAATTTTGGGACAAACCCCGAATCGCAGAATGGCTGCTTCGTGAAAAAGTCTGCTTAACCGTTGTCGAAAAACTTCGCCGGCATACCGAAGGCGGAATTCTGCATCTTGGTGGTGAAGCCATTTCACCTGAAACCCAGAATGAAATTATCGTAACCGAACACGGCGTAAAATTTAAGGTGAATCTTGAAAAAGGTCAGAAGACCGGATTTTTTCTTGATCAGCGCGAAAACCGGAAATACATCCAATCGATCAGCAAAGGGATGTCGGTCTTGAATCTTTTCAGTTATTCGGGCGGTTTTTCGGTCTATGCTGGCCTTGGTGGCGCTAGAAAAGTTGCAAGTCTCGATATCGCGGAAGGTGCCATTGAACTTGCCAAGCAGAACTGGGCACTGAACGGGCTCGATCCTGCTCTACACACGGGCCTTTGTGTTGATGTATTTGAATACATCAACACAACTGAGGATGTCTGGGATCATATTATCGTGGATCCACCTTCAATGGGGCACTCAGAAGAACACAAAGACCGCGCTAAAATGAAATACATCGAATTATTTTCAGTCGTTGCAAAAAAAATAAAAGCCAATGGTCAGCTTTCGGTCAGTTCGTGTTCGAGTCATGTTTCGTTTGAGGATTTTTTTGAAATTATCAGCGAGTCACTTTCTATTGCCAAAAGACGCGGACGCATAATGCGGGTTTCAGGCCAGGGGCCCGATCATCTTTTTCCGCACAGTTGTCATGAACTGCGGTATTTAAAATTCGTTCATCTCGTATTGTCCTGATTTTTTTTAACTACGCGCGGCTTCAAGTTTTTTTGAAAGCAAAATCAGCGGCAGGCCAATCAGCATGTAAAGCAGAGCCGCGATAATGGCAAAACCGGCGTAATCGTAATAAGTTGCAGCCAGTGTTGAATAAGACTTCGTCAGTTCAACCATTGTAATGACTGAAACAAGCGAAGAATCTTTGATGAACGCCATAAAATCCGTGGTCATTGGCGGCAATGAAATCCGGAATGCCTGCGGCACCTGCACAAACCAGAAACTTTGCCACGAACTGAGTCCAAGCAGTTTGGCGGCTTCAAGCTGACTTTTCTTGTTAATAGTTCAGTTTGATCGTGCCGCAAACAATCAGTTAAGCTATCTGGCCGTGGGACTTGGCCTTCGGCAGGCTAAATGTAAAGGTTGTATGGGACTTGTCGACTTCGTACCAGATACTGCCTTTGAGCGACTCAATAATACTTTTGCATAAACTAAGGCCCAGTCCGGTTCCGCGGCCGACTTCTTTCGTAGTGAAAAAAGGCTGAAACAATAGGGGAATTTTATCGTGATCAATACTTTTTCCGGAATTTTCAACAGAGATGTTAACGAAGTCTTCTTTTTCAGTAAAATAAATTTTAACATACCGGTTACTCATTTCGGTTTCGAGTGCAGCATCAAAGCAGTTGTTCAGCAGATTCAGCAACACCTGTGAAACCTGCACCAGATTAGCCTGAACTTTAAGGTCAGGTATCGCTTCAATCGTCATCACAATGTTTGCGTTCTTGAATTTTTCACGACTCAGATTAAGTGAGTCACTCAGAATTGTATCAAGCTGAATTGCAGAAATAACTTCCTTTTTGTTGTTCGAGATCGATTTCAGCGAGCGGATAATTTCAACAATTCTGGTAATCGCAGTCGAAGCAACACGCAGATTTTTTTTAATTTGTTCGCGATGATCGAATTCTGAAAGCAGATGGCCCTGCGCAAGTTCGACCGACATCGAAATAATCGCCAGCGGGTTATTGATTTCGTGGGCGATTCCTCCGGCCATCTGCCCGAGCGCCGCAAGTCTTGAAGCATTTTCAGAGCGAGTGGTTTCAGTCAGAAGTTTCAAATTGGCCGCGTTCAGCATTTCAACAGACTTTTCAAGATCGAGCTCGACGGTAGCTTTGGCTTTCAATTGTTTGTGAAACATTATCGTCTGACTTGCCAGATAAAGAACTAAAATCACAATAAACACGCACATCAATAGCGACGTTTTATCAAGCGTCGCGCGGTAAAAAAGGTAATGGGCTACGAACGGCGGTAAAAGCAGCAGGCTCTGAAACGGCAAAGCCAACGCAAGATTGCTGCCAAGAGTAAGCACAGATGCATTTGTAAAACCGATCACCGCAAACATGATAATGAAGAAATCAAAAGTACCGACGGTCAGT
>JANOJH010000821.1:0-1047 GCA_031408135.1 Bdellovibrio sp.
AACATCGATAAAGAAAAACAGAAAGCTTTTTATCCCTTTGGCGCAGGCCCAAGACTTTGCATAGGCAATAGTTTTGCATTGGCCGAGATGGCCATCTTTCTTCAAACCATCATTCATCGTTTTGACATTGAACCAACCAGCATAAGACCTTCCGTAAAACCACTCGTAACCTTACGTCCTGATCGGGTTATTTTAAAGATTAGAAAATCAACATCTTAATTTGATGAGGGCGTGTCCCGAGCTTACCTGCTTCCGAAAGCTTCTGTCTAATATTTCTTTCCAGATAAGTCAGCAGGCAAGCTCGGGCCGGGCTATCACTGCAAGTCCGGCCGCCCACGGGCCCACACGCTTCGGGCTTTTCGTTCTATCCCTCACGCGGGTTGCCCAAAATAAACGGAGACTCAGCGAAGACGGGAAAATGAAAATAATTTGTCGTCAATCAAAGGGTTGTGAGAAACGAAGAAAAGTTTCTCGTTAAAGAAACTGGTATATTGGGAAAAAATGCAGAGCAGACAGATAAAAAGCTTAGAACATCAACTAAGGTCAATGCTATGACTATACCTAATTTACCTACCGACAATCTATACAAATTTATAGCCTTAAGCGGAGTTACTATTATTTTGGTCTCAATTCTATTCTATAGCTCAGAAATTATTGAACTATACGACAGCACTAAAACAATAGAATCAGAAATCGAAATTTTAGAACTGGATATAGAATTCTTTGATGAAGATGTCAAGGCGTTCGAATCAGATGTTATGTTGATTGACTCTTCAGTTAGTCATAATTATGATTTTCAACTTGACAAAGTAATGAAGGATAAAAATTTGAGAGATTACTTTGAGTTTTTATTTCAATACGAGGACAGAATTTTTCCCGAGAAAATTAAACCTGATTTAATTAAATCTGAGATGGACCGAATTGATGACTTGCACAGAGAAATAAGGAAAAAAATCAAGCTAGTAGAAATAAAGAATAAGATGGTGAACAGTAAGAATAATACTCTCATAATTACAGCAGTGTTACCTTTATTCCTAATAATAATTG
>JANOJH010000830.1:0-2131 GCA_031408135.1 Bdellovibrio sp.
TGTTGGTTTCAGAAATTTCAGGGCCATAGGTGAAACCCCGGATACAAGCGGTCAATGCTTTGTCGTAATAATGAAACCTGTCCAGGGAATCAAATGATAAAGCCATTTTCATATAGGTAGCTCCCAGCATGGACCAGGCCAGAGCAAAACTGGAATCTTTCTTTATGGCATCCAAAAAATGTATTGCTGCCATCTCCGTCATCTCTTCATATTTGACTTGATCGACTTGCCCAGTATTAAAACTATTTTTCCCTTTCAGAAAATCCTCATAAGCAGCGGTGCTATTGGTTACTTTTGACTCAATTCTCCTTACTTCATCTGTGGTTAATTGCGTATTCAAATTTGCCGCTATGACCTTCGACAGTTCGCTTTGTAAACCCAAGACATCACCCCACTTGCGGTTGTAGGTGCCGCCCCATATTTGTTTGCCAGTATTGACGTCCGTAAGTTCCGCATATATGCGCAGTCGTTCCCCTTCCTTCTGTATGGTTCCAGTTACTACGGATGCCACTCCGAGTTCCTGGCCAATATCCAGGATTGGTTTTGAGGTCTGTTTATAGAGCCGGGCAGAAGTCCAGCCTGTTACGCCTTGCAAATCTTCAATCTTACTAAGGTGGCTAATGATTTCCTGGGTGATGCCATCGCTGATATACTCATTGTCCTTCTCGGACCCTATATTTTCGAAAGGCAATACGGCAATGGATTTTTCTATACTGGTAAACCGAGCGTTTTTGGCGGCCGGTCTGGAGTAAACAATGAGAAAGATTATGAGCAATAAATTGATAGCATAAAACGAAATTTGCTTCTTCCGGGTATTGGGTTGATCCCGATAATAAAAGAACACAAACGCAGAAGGAATAGAAACGAAGCCGGCAATAGTCAGGGCTTTTACCAAAACAACTGGCCAATCAAATTTCTCGGCCATGAAATCAGCAACCTGAATAATTCCCCACACCGCTCCGGTATAGAGGAGTGCATATTGAAGTACTTTTCTTTCCTTTAGGTTGGTGATTAGTTTTTGCATCAAGCTAGTATTTGGAGTTGGCGAAGGCCTGAAGTAAAGCTAATAAAAACTGGCAACCCTACTTAACGAAAGGTCTTTGCTTTTTTGCCTAATCTGTCGAATAGTGCTTATAAAACGCCACTATCGTTTCGATGCCAATCAAAAAGTTTTTGATGCCGTAGTGCTCATTAGGAGAGTGCAGGGCATCCGTATCCAAACCAAAACCCATTAACACCGTATCAAGGCCGAGTTCTTTTTTAAACAAGGCAACAATAGGAATGCTGCCGCCATCTCTTGTCGGGATGGGCGTTTTGCCCCAAACATCTTCGAAAGCTTTGCTGGCTGCCTTGAAGGCTTTTGAATCAGTGGGGGTAACGGCTGCTTCACCTCCGTGATGGGCGGTTACTTTCACACGCACGGTTTTAGGCGCGATAGACTTGAAATGGTTAGTGAAGAGTTTAGTGATCTCGTCCGGATTTTGATTAGGCACCAGGCGCATGGAAATTTTTGCGCTGGCCTTGGATGGCAACACGGTTTTCGCACCTTCACCAGTGTAACCTCCCCAGATTCCGTTGCAGTCTAACGTGGGGCGGATGCCGGTGCGTTCTATTGTAGTATAACCCTTTTCCCCGGTTACATCCTCAATCCCAATTTCCTTTTTGTACTCCATCAGGTTGAATGGTGCCTTGTTAATGGCTTCGCGCTCGCCTCGGCTAAGGTCAACTACGGTATCATAAAAACCCGGAATGTTTACCCGATCGTTTTCATCGTGCAGGGATGCAATCATTTTGCTGAGCACGTTGATGGGATTGGCAACCGCTCCACCGTACACGCCCGAATGCAAATCGCGGTTGGGGCCAGTCACTTCTACTTCCAGATAACTTAAGCCGCGAAGGCCAACGGTGATTGAAGGTGTGTCCAATGAAATCAAAGATGTATCTGAAATTAAAATCACATCTGCTTTGAGCTTGGATTTATTTTCTTTCACGAATGTTCCCAAATTGTCAGATCCCACTTCTTCCTCGCCTTCAATCATAAATTTGATGTTGCATGTGAGCTTATTGAGTTTGCTCATGATCTCAAACGCTTTGATGTGCATATAGAACTGACCCTTGTCATCGCACGAGC
>JANOJH010000084.1:0-1305 GCA_031408135.1 Bdellovibrio sp.
AGGTAAAACAAACCTACAATCAACTTTCGTTCGTTCAGGCCAGGCATGAATTGCTGCTGCAGCAAGACAGTATCTTCGATGGCTTTCTTAAATCAGCATCGCTGCGCTACAAAACGGGTGAAACAAATTTACTGGAACAGACCACAGCAGAAACACAGCGCAATGAAGTGAGCAATCAGCTTCAGCAAAATGAAGCTACTATAGCGGTGCTGCGAACACAGTTGAAAACGCTGATTGGCACAACGACATTACCGGAATTTTCAGAGCAAGCATTAAGTGAATTAGCTTTTACTAATGACGGAGATACTTCAGCAATAACTGCGAATCCATCACTTGCCTATATGCGCCAACAAGTTGAAGTGGCGCAAAGTCATAAAAAAGTAGAAGCGGCAAAATTCGCCCCGGACTTACTGATCGGATATTTTAATCAAACCCTTATCGATGCTGTAAATACCGAGACGGGTGCATTGGCTGACAAGAGCAATAGGTTTACTGGTTTGCAGCTTGGGCTTTCCATTCCCATTTGGTTTGTGCCACATCAAGGTCGGGTTAAAGCAGCCGAGTTTAATAGACAAGCCGCACACAGCAATTACCAATATCAGCAGGCTACTTTACAAGGACAATTTCAACAGGCCACGCAACTCTATATTAAGAATAAAACCAGTCTTGACTATTATCGCACATCAGCGTTGCCCAATGCCAGTCTTATTTTGAAGCAGTCGCAGATCGCTTTTCGTGGTGGCGAAATTGGGTATACGGAATATTTGTTGGGCGTTCGCAATGCTATCAGTATTAAAGAAGGATATCTGCAAACCCTCCACGATTATAATCAGAGCATCATTTACATTGAATTTTTATCGGGCATTAAATAAGTTTAATCATGAGCTACATACATAAATTAAAAACACTACTCATTATTTTTATAGGCTTCATAATCGTAACCTCATGTGGAAACAAGGCGGTGGAAGAAGCTGTGGTGAAAGAACTTCACACAGAAGCAGAAAACACAGTAGAGTTTAACGCTACGCAATACAAAACTGCCGGCATTGAATTGGGCCAAGTCGAAAACAAACAGATAAGCGGCACAATAAAAGTAAACGGATTGCTGGACGTGCCACCTCAACAGATGATTAGTGTTTCTGCTCCTTTAGGAGGTTTTTTAAAAAGTACATCTATGTTGCAAGGATCTCGCGTGAAAACGGGTCAGTTAATTGCGGTGCTCGAAAATCTGGAATTTGTACAATTGCAGCAAGACTATCTGGAAGCAAAGAATCAATTTGAGTTTGCAAAAACAGACTATGAGCG
>JANOJH010000195.1:0-1134 GCA_031408135.1 Bdellovibrio sp.
CTTCCGCAAAAAAATAACAAGGCTAAACATGGTAGAATTCGATGCATAAGGGCGTGAGTTATTTTGTATGATAAACTAAGCAGAAATTTACAGTTTTAAGTTGGTAAAATGACTTATCCACTAAGATTTCCAGAACGTACAAAGTTTACAAAAGCAGAATGAGATTGTCAATACTACTAAAGTGGTGTTTTTCTTAACCTGCGTTGCGGCCAGATGGTTGTTTTAGCTAAAAACAGCTAAGTAAGCCAATTGCAACCTTTATGAAATTAGGGGTGGCGGTAACCAGCCTTTAAGGAGCATGTTAAAATGTAAAGACGAGAGGGTTTTGAGTCAGCAATGGATATTGCACGCCAGTATGCCTCTGGTCGATAGGCAGGTTGCTCTATTAAAGATTAGTGACTAACTTTAATTTTAGAAAAGAGTGAACCATGAAAGCAGAAGACAAAATACTTGAACTATTGGCGGAATACCTTAAAAAGACCGACCAGACCTTGGAGAGAATGGATTTGGCTTATGATGTTTTGATCAAACATTCGGAAGAATTGGTTGAACTAAGAAAGTCCTCAGAAAAAAACCAGCATGAGATAGTAGAGCTAAGAAAGGAATCTATCAAACGTGAAATTCAGCAAGACGTCCTTCTTAAAGAAATCCTTTCCATCTCCCGCAGGGTGGGCACACTGGAGGATAAGCGATAGGTTAAGCTCCGCCTAAATCACCAATTTCAAAAGAGGTAATATAAGTGGCAAAATATTGATTAGGAAATTTATACAAAGGCACAAAATTTCACTCAGCAAAATTCATTACTTAATTCTGACTGTCTAAAAAATCATCCCACTCGCCCACACTGCCATTGGCATAATCCTTTAAGAAAATTGCATAAGAGGGCTTATGTGGTCTCTTTTTTAAAGTCATTTCAGCTTCTTCTGGAGTATAATCTCCTTTTTTGGCATTGCACCTTTTGCAAGCTGTTGCAAGATTCAACCAGGAGTGGGCTCCGCCACGTGAACTGGGAATGACATGATCCAACGTGAGATCTTTTCTAGTTCCGCAATATTGACATTCAGAATTGTCGCGCTTAAAAATATTTTGCCTCGTGAGGTTTACTCCTTTGTAAGGTGCATGCACATAGCGGTT
>JANOJH010000020.1:0-10333 GCA_031408135.1 Bdellovibrio sp.
CCAGCCTGAACTGCAGCGGGTCTTCTTCAAATGTCAGCAAACTTGAACGGTCGTGCAAACGTTGCAGATCGTGATTATCCACAAATACCACGGCTTCTTCGCTGGGCGGCATCCCGTAATTCATATAAAATAATCGACTGAAGTTCTGTTGCTTGAATGCCGCCCCAACTGCAAACGGAAAGGCAAATACTGTCATGTCTCCGGTGGCGGTATACTCAGAATAACTGATGGGCTCACCCGGATTTACAATCAGCTCCTGAATCAGGTACGGCGTACCTTTTAAACGGCTTACAATAGCCTGCAAATCAGCGGGATCCATATGTTTGGCGGCGTCTATTCTGAAGCCCTTTACACCGAAATCGGTAAGCTTATTCAGGTAGTCGGCAATTGTATTCTGCACTTTTACTGAGGCCGTATTCAGATCCGCAAGATTCAAAAGTTCACAATTAAATAATTCAAAACGGTCGTTAAAATTTGCGATGTTGTCGTCACCATTGCGATTGCAATGGTGAAAGTCATTAAAGCTATAAAGATTTTCATAATTAAAATGTTCAAATCGGCGGCCCGAAAGGCCAACACCGCCCTGTTCAAAGCCCGACATATGATTGATGACCGCATCAACATAAACATCCACTCCGGCACGGTTACAACGGGCGACCATTTCTTTAAATTGAATTTCGGTGCCGGAGCGGCTCAGGATCTCGTAAGAAACCGGTTGATAACGCTCCCACCACGGGGAACCCAGCGAATTAATATGCTCCTGCGGCGGCGAAACCTGCACCGCCGAAAACCCATTTGGCCCGAGATAAACTTCACATTCTTTTGCAATGTCGTTCCAGGGCCATTCGAACAGCTGCACAAAAACGGTCTTCGGTGCTGCAGACAGATTGTGCGCTGAAAAAAACAATAAGCAAAAAATCAGAAAAAACGGTTTCATAAGTTTTAAACCCGATTCCCGGTTGCAGGATCAAAATGAATCATTCTTTCGGCTTTAATAAAAAGTGGGATATGGCTACCGACATTAATATTCTCAACCGGACTTTGCAACACACGGATTTTAGCTCCCCCTTGCGACAGATGATAAAGATTATGTGATCCGAGGTTCTCGATAAAATCCACAGTTGCAGACCCTGTGTTCTTAAATCCGGTTTTTTCCTGAATGCGCAGATGCTCCGGCCTTATGCCCACATCCGAAGTAACCGCAGGCAATACTTTTTCCCATTCGCCTTTCAGAAGATGGCCGGCCAGAATATTAATTTCAGGCGATCCGATAAAGCCTGCGACAAAAGTATTATTCGGGGATTCATATATTCTGGAAGGCTTGTCGGCCTGAATAATTTCACCATTTTTCATAACAACAATCCGGTCGCCCATCGTTGTGGCTTCAACCTGATCGTGGGTGACATAAACCACTGTGCAATTCAGTTGCTGGTGAATGCGCTTGATCTCAAGCCGCATCTGCTGGCGCAAATGTGCATCCAGATTAGATAAAGGCTCGTCGAACAAAATTACCGGCGGGCGTTTAACGAGCGCCCGGCCAAGTGCCACGCGTTGCCGCTGACCGCCACTGAGGTCCTTCGGTTTTCTGGCGAGTAGTCCGTCGAGTTGAAGCAAGGCTGCGGTTTCTGAAACCCGGATTTTAATTTCTTCTGACGATACATTTTTAATTTTAAGCGCAAACGCCAGATTGTCATAAACACTTAAATGCGGGTAAAGCGCATACGACTGAAAAACCATTGCCAGATTCCGATTTTGCGGTTCAACCTCGTTTACACGAATAGAATCGATAACAATATCGCCGGTGTCGGGCGTTTCAAGTCCGGCCAAAGTACGTAGCAACGTGCTTTTGCCGCAGCCTGAAGGCCCGACCAGCACCAGAAATTCAGATTGCCGGATGGAAAGATTAATATTTTTCAGAACCTGCTGGTTTGAAAATGACTTATTTATATTTTTAAGTTCGATGTAGTTCATTTTATCCCTTCACACTTCCGACTGTCAGCCCTGAGATCAAAAACCGCGAGAGTCCAAAAAATAAAAGCACAACCGGAACACTGACAATCAGTGCGGCTGCTGCATAAAGCCCCCATTGCGTAGCAAGGCTTGCCTGAAAACTTTTAAGCCCAAGCGGCAAGGTGTAAAGCGCTGGGTCCTGCAGAACGATCGCGGCAATCATGTATTCACTCCAGGCGGCCATGAATGAAAATAAACCGGTAACCACCAGCGCGGGCGAAGAAATCGGCAGAATAATTTTATAAAATACCTGCCACTTCGTGCAACCGTCAAGTAATGCGGCTTCTTCGAGGTCTACCGGCAAAGTGTCATAGTAAGCTTTCATCTGCCAGATGCAGAATGGCAGCGCGGTTGATGAATAAATTATAAACAGACCGTAAAACGAATTGATCAACTGCAGCTTCGCAAGAATCACAAAAAATGGCAGCATCAGCATGGTTGCCGGAAACATCTGAGTTGCCAGCAACGAAAAAAGAATCCAGCGTTTGGCGCGAAACCTGTAACGCGAAAGCACATAGGCCGAGGTCGAAGCCAGCGCCACGCCAAGAATTGTTGAAGTCACCGAGACCAGAAGTGAATTACGCAGCCAGAGTAAAAAATCTGTAGTAAAAATCAGCTCGGTAAAATTCTGAAAACCCGTATTTGCGCCGAAAAAATTCAGACGGTCGGCCTGAAAGGCCTGGTCGGTTCGCAGTGATACCGTCAGTACGTAAAGCACCGGATAAACTGCAAAAGTACTGAAGAGTAAAGCAAGACTTAACGATAAAAAAAGTTGGAGGTGCTTTTTCATTGTGCGGTTTTTTCCTTAGATTCATTACGCAGAAACCAGAAGCCGTAAAGCATCAGCATAACAAAAATTATCAGAGATAGTGCCGCTGCATAACCGTAACGATAAAGATTAAATGCCGATTTATAGACGTAGCTTACTAAAATATGCGTTTGATCTGCCGGTTCCCCCGAATTACTAACCAGCCACACCACACTCAGATTGTTGAACGTCCAGATAAAACCCAGCAATGCCGCGGGCACCATAACCGGCAAAAGCAAAGGCCAGGTAATCATTCTGAAGCGTTGAATTCCCGTAGCACCGTCGATTTTTGCCGCTTCATACAGGCTGGCCGGAATTGATTGCAGGCCGCCCAAGGCTACGATCATCATGAACGGAAAGCCAAGCCAGACGTTCGTTACAAAACACGCAAAAAAAGTCAGAAGCGGCTGACTTAGCCACTGCACAGGAGAAAGATGCAGCCATGAATGCAGAAATTGATTGATCGGGCCATATTCCTGATTGAAGAGCCCGCGCCAGGTCAGGGCCGTTATGTACTGGGGAACCGCCCAGGGAATAATAAGCAGAATCCGCCAGAGCGGTTTTGCCGGCAGCAACTGATCGATTAATACTGCCAGCGTTACGCCGATCAGCACATGAGTAATGACATTTGAAACGGTCCAGATAATTGTTTTGAGCAGAACGGCATAAAATTTATAGTCGGTCAGCACTTCAATATAATTCTGAAAGCCGGTCAACTGCCAGTTCTTAAAAGTTCTTAAGCCGAAGTTCGAAAGCGAAATCAGAATATTGTAAAAAAATGGATAAATCACAATCAGGAAAATCACAAGTAATGCCGGTAAAAGCATGCTCCAGTAAAGTGGTTGGGTGCGCAGAGTGCGCAAAAAATCGGGTAGGCCGCGGATCACAAAAAAGCCAAAGACTAGCAACAATAAAACAATTAAGCTAACTGTCGCCCGGCCCTGCAAACCGGGTGCGGTTACGGCATTCATACTCTGAATTTGTTGTTCGGCATCCTGTTGTGCAAGGTGAGCTGCGGCAAGCGGGCTTTCCTGCTCGGAAAGCACGGCCTGATAATGCCGGCGAAGCGAATCCCAGACGGCACGCACTTCGGGTACCATTGGCATTGGCTGGCCATATTCCATAATTTTTGCCGACGCCGTTAACAGCGGATTATTTTTAACGATGTCCTGTTCACGCATACCGAGATCTGAAGGCAAAGTGCCGACCTCTGAAAGAAAAAGCAACTGCACTTCAGAAGAAGTCAAAAACTGCAGAACCTCCAACGCATTTTTTCTTTCAAGTGGTTCAGTAATATTGGCATTCAGAGAATAACCTTTTGTTCCCACCAGCGGAGCCGGCCAAAGTTTAGAAACTTCATTCTGCGGCAGCGGCGCAATACCGAAATCTATTTTGGCTTTCTGGTAGTCGCCCCACGACCAATCACCATTGATAATAAAAGCCGCGCGTCCGTCTTTAAATAAGGCGTTCGACATTTCGTAATCACACTCGGGCGGAATAACTTTGTATTTAGTTTTGAGGTCCTGAATAAATGCAAACGCCATCTGCGTTGAAAGAGTTTCAAGGTTCGGTGTCACCTGATTTTTCAGAAAGCCTTCGCCGAAAGCATTGATCCAGGGTACGAAAAAAAAAGGTTCGGTGTAATTAAAGACCAAACCCCATTGATCGACTTTATTATCTGAGTCGGTGTCTAACGTGTAAGCCTTTGCCTGTTGTATAAGTTCGCTCATTGTGCGCGGTGGCTCTTTCACAATTTTACGGTTGTAAATCAGCATAAGGTGATTGCCGACTGAATCGCCCACAACATAGCGGTGCCCCTGATAAAGCGGTACGGCAAGCCCGTCAAACCGGCTCCAGAAAGCAGGAAGCAGGTCGTTCTCGAGCGGGCTGATCAACCCCATTGCAACAAATGGCCCAACCTGATCACTCGGGCCGTAAATCAAATGCGGTCCAGAGCCGCCCATCGCGGCCGATTGAAATGCGGAGCGCAGTTCTTCGGTTTCGCGGTAAGTTGCGCGGATTTTAATTCCGGGATTTTTCTTTTCATATATTTCAATCGCTTTTGCCAGTACCGCACGGTGCGAGTAAATCATCTGATGCCAAACCTGAATTTCCATAGGCTTGGTGGCAGCTTGTGCCAACAGCCCGAAAAATAACAGAATCAGCAGTGATTTCATCGAAACTCGCTCTGCTGCTCAAGCACAACAAAAGAAAGCGGCGGCAGGCTTAACGCCGAACTCGTAAGACTTACTTCCTTGAGCCACGGGGTGTTCTGTGTTGTCAGTTCCGCCGAAATTTTCCAGATTTTTGCATAGAGAATTCGATCTTGCCATAATTTCGGGGTACGGGCCACATTCCAGACGACGAGCAGTTCTTTGCCATCTTTATTTTTCAGACTCAAAGGTAAAATGGCCGCATCGGTGTACGGAGCATCCAGAAAGGTAAGGCGCTGCTGGATGGAAGTCAGATCGTTCATTCTGAATTCAGGGTGGCGCTTTCTTAATTTCAGCATCGTTTTAAAAAGTACAAAAGTTTCATTCAAGTCAGAAGCTGACGGGCTCAACCGGCTATCGGTAATTCGGGCGTGCCAGAAATTCCATTCGGCTCCGTTCTTCCACTCGGGGGGAAGTGCGCGGTTCCAGAGGTTGGTGGTTTTATCCAGTTCCATCGCATTATAGAAATCGCCCGAATCATAAGAGTCCACATCGCCATTTTTGCTGCGAAGAATTTCGCTGCCGCCTTCAATGAACGGAATGCCCTGACTGAAAAGTACAAACGATAACGCTAATTGGCTGCGCCGTACGCGTTCCCACATCTCAGTTGTGTGCGGTTTTGCAAGTTCTGTTTGATACGCAGACTTTGCCTGAATCGCATCCCAGAGAGTTGTTCCATCATGGGCCGAAACATAGTTTATTGTTTCCTGTGCCGCTTGTGAATAGGCCACGGGCGCGCCCCGGTAATTGATGTTGCCGGCACTTTGCTCGGTGCCCAGATGCTCGGTAAATTTAAAATCCCGCAGATTTCCGGCTAAACCGATTTTGACCACGTCTTTCAGATGCAGGAATTTTTTGAACCGGTCCGATTCATTTAGCGGTGTGTTGCGGTTCCGCGGACTGAAATTGAAATTATCCAGCAGGCCAGTGGCAAAACCCTGATCACTCGGTTCGGTTGTGTTGGTTGTTCCCCCGCGCAGAGCATCGCGGAACCGGTCATTAAACACACCGATACCGCTCCCGAAAGAATTCAGCTGGGTCATTGCCGTTTCGGGGCTGCGGGAATTCAACGAACCGAAAGGCCAGGCTTCGCCGTAAATCAGAACCGCCTCATGAGGGATGCCAAATTTAGTTTTCAGTTCGCGGCGAACAACATCGCGTAATCGCAGCATGGTTTCACGGGAATGAAACGACATCAGATCAAATCGAAACGAGGTCATATGATAATTTCTGATCCAGTGAGTGAGTGCATCCCGCATGAGGCGTTCCATCATGCGGTTTTCCGATGCCGTGTCGGCACAACAGGAAGAGTTGGCCACTTCGCCTTCACTATTAAGCCGATGATAATAAAAGGGCACAACTTTATTTAAAACCGAATAATCTGAAAAATCGGCAGCAAACGTATGATTAAAAACCACATCCTGGGTCAGGTGCAATCCGAGCGTGTGAATTGTCTGAATCATTTTGCGGATTTCTTTTATGCGGTGAAAACCGTTGGGATCAGTGGCAAAACTGCCTTCGGGGCTCAGGTAATGAACCGGATCGTAACCCCAGTTGTAATTATCGCGTTCCCGAATTCTCGCAAGGGCGGTCGGCGCTTCGTCGGGTGCACCCCAGTTGTGCTCAGGCAGAATTTCCTGATCTTCTTCAAGTTCAGGTACTGAGGAAAAATCATTAAACGGCAGAAGATGCAGGTGTGTGATGCCGGCATTTTTCAGGTCAGCTAAATGCGTGAAAGCTTTTGATCCCTGAACTGTTAAAGCCAGATATTTTCCGCGTAAGTGTCGTGGCACATTGCTATCGCGCGCGGTCAGGTCGCGAATGTGACTTTCATAAATAACGGAATCAACGACCTTAGTTGCCGTTGGCAGTGAGTAATTGTCCCAAGACTCCGGTTTAGTCTGTTCTGAATCAAGATCAACCAATAAAGTTTTTTCGCCGTTGGCAGAAAGTCCCGGCGAATAGGGATCTGTTGTAAAGGTATTCACGACACGTTGCAGGTGCGGATAAAAACTGTGAACGTCAAGACGGTAATAAAATCCCTGATAGATTTTTGGCAGGCGGATACTCCAGATACCATCATGCACCTGCATCGGAAAAATCATAATCGGAAATTCGGCATGGGGAGTATCAAATAGCTGCAAATTCATATCCTGAGCTGTGGGCGCCCAAACACTTACCTGAACATCTAACTTTTCCCAGTTTTGCCCGAGTGGTGCCTCCGAATAAAAAAGCTCATCAAGCAGCCCTGAAAGTACAATCCCGGTTCTGAACATCAAAAAACTTCCCGACATCACATCCAGCACAAGATTCCTATTTACAAGTTCGCGCAACTGCAGCAGCGGAATAGCCGAGGTGTTTAGAACAACCACGTCGCCAGTAAAGGAAAGGACGGGCAACTCAAAATTGAGATTTTGCGGAGTTTGTTCTCTGAGATAAAAGCTTAAGCCGGTTCTCGGTAGAAAATGACCGGGCACCTGAACTTTCAGATGTTGCGAATCGCTCCAGAAAGCCAGAATATCAAATTTTTGTTCTGACAGTTTTGCAGCCTGTGTGAATTGCGAAATCAATAAAAAAAAGCAGCAATAAAACTTCAGCACTCCGGATTCCCCTCTGTAAACGGATCATAGAATCATAGCTCCGGAGCCTGTGCAATAGCTAAAAAAGCCTGAAAATTTTATTTATTTTTTGACAGGGGAAAGTGCTCTTTCAACAGTGCCAGAGCCTGTTTCGCACCTTGGCTACTTTCCCATTGTTTTACCGGTATCCGCATTTTTCGGCGCCAGTTGGGAACTTCCTTCCAGGTGCCGGGAATGTTCTGTGGATGTTCCTCGCCCCAGAAGTCTTCGACGTTAACGACGAGATAACGGCACCTCGAAGAACTTAAGTACCGGAGTGCACCAATAACAGGATATTCCTGAAAAATTTTCGCCCAATTGGCCAGTTGTTCATCGCGCTCTTTCTGCATAACCGGATAATGGGCTGCACCCAGTATTCCCAGGGCCCGCACTTCAGCCAGATCTTCGCCTTTTAAAAATCGGGCAAACATCGGCATGTCATGCGTATTCAGCGCACACAAAACATTTTGATCGAGTTTTTCAGCAAGCACCGCCGGATCAAAGTGTAAATCAAGTTGTAATATTTGCATGCTTTTAAGGTTACGATCCCGCAATATTTCATTCACTTTCGATGGTACGGTTCCCAGATTTTCACCTATAATATCCGCGCAGGCACGCACGGCTTCAAGTACTGCAATTGCGAAGAAATCTTCTTCGGTAAATCGGATATAGGCCCCATTTTTACCGCCATAATTTTTTGGAACCGAATAGATGCGATAAAGTCCGATAACATGATCCAACCGTAAAATTTTTGCATATTTAAGATGCTGCCGGATACTCTCAATAAAATACGTGTAATGTTTTTCTCTTAACTTCTGCGGATGAAAAGCCGGGAAGCCCCAGTCCTGACCCAACTGAAAGACAGGCTCTGGCGGAGCGCCCACCGAAACGCTACCCAGAAAATCACTCGAATCATTTGTAAAATCAAAACCCGAATCATTAACCCCAACCGGATAGTCCATGTAAAGTTTCAGCCCGAGTTTCTGCTGAAACGCCGCAAGTGCCTGATCGGTTTCGAACTGCACAAAAAGGTGAAATTTTTGTTCGTTGCTGTCAGAACTTCGGTAAGCAACATACTTTTCGATCAACGGGTTGTTTGCGAGAAAATCCGCATAAGCAACAGGTAGCGGATTCGAAAAAAACTCTTTACTCAAAATTAAAAGCAGCTTTTTTTTCAATTGATAACATCGAAAATAATTAACGTAATCAGTGCTTCGCAACTCTGCAAGTTGCATCTGAAATTCCGCAGAGTTTCGGGTTTTAATTGCGGCCGCAATCGGATATTTAACCAGCAGCTCGTCCACATCAAGATAGATTTCATTCCAGAAAAATCGTGAAAGCGCAGAATAGGGGCTGGGGTCGCAGTCTTCAGCGTCAAAATTTCCGGCCAAGGTCGGCAAAACCGAAACAAAACTTGCGCCACTTTCTTTACAGATTTTTGCGGCAGCATGAAGCTCGGTAAACGAGCCGATACCCCAATCCGAATCCGAACGTAAGGCATAAATCGGTATGAATGGCCCCCATTCGTGAAGGGCCTGAGGCTGTAGTTTTTCAGGTGCGGAAATTACAAAACTAGTGGCCTCGACTTTTTCACCAAGTAGCAGTGAAATTTCGAAATAACCCGTTTCCAGTTTATTCGTTATTTGAATTTGCAGGGTTTGGCGGTTTTTTCGTTTAATTCGGGTCAGGATTTTGAAATCAAGAATCGCGTCTTTAATTCTGAACTGAAGATTTTCAGAATTGAAACCATAGGGTAACTGCAGATGAAATGGTCTTAAATGACCGCCCCAGGCAACAATGCTTTTAGGAATTTTTGCCGCAAGAAGTTCTTTATGCTTTAACGCCAGAATACTTTTTGCCGTATCTCTATCGTTTGGCAAAATTCCGCTAAGTTCTGTGCAGAGTTTTATTAGAGTTTTTTCAGGGGCTTTTATGCAGGCCCCATCATTATTTATGTACGACGTTTGGATGCCAAGGCTTCTGGCGGCAGCACGGAGAACAGTTGAGAATTCAATATTATTTAAATTTGTACCCAGAAACTAAGACTTATGCTTATTGGTTTCTTTTTCTTCCATTTTAACAGCATTTTCCTGATTGGTATTAAGTTCTTTTTGCGGGCCAACGTCTTTGGAATCCGCATTAATCTCGTTAATGCCTTCTTTGAAACCACGAATTGCTTTACCGAGAGATTGTCCAAGGGCCGGAAGGCGGCTTGGACCGAAAAAAACTAACAGAATTACAGCCAAAATCAGCATATGTGCAATACTAAACTCACCCACGTTAACTCCCTTGAAAAGTTCTATAAGCCTTAATTCTATCGCTTAATTGTTTTAGGATCAATAGCATCTTGCAGGCCATCTCCAACATAGTTGAAGCTAATCGTTACAAAAAGAATCAAAAGTCCAGGTAAGATCGCTAAAAACGGTGCCTGATAGATAAGTTCCTGGGCATTAAACAACATATTTCCCCAGCTTGGGGTCGGGGGCTGGATACCCAAACCTAAAAAGCTCAGTGCGGCCTCATACAATATCGACTCTCCCACACCTAAAGTAACCGAAACCAGCAACGGTGCCATAACATTTGGAAACATGTGTCGGGTAATAATAGTAAAGTCAGAAGCTCCAAGAGTTTTAGACGCCAGAATAAATTCGCGTTCGCGAAGAGTCAGGATACTGCCACGGACC
>JANOJH010000098.1:0-1863 GCA_031408135.1 Bdellovibrio sp.
CCGGCATTTTACAGCCGGAGAGACTGATCATTGGGGGCTTGTACTGCCTAAGTTTCATGTTGCCGGGCTTGGTATTTTAGCGCGTGCAAAGTTAGCCGGAGCCCGTGTATTTGAACGGGAATGGCAGGTTAAAGATTTTTCAGACTGGATTTTTATTAACGGAATTAAATTTATTTCATTGGTTCCGGCGCAGATCTTCGACTTGGTTAATTCTGCCGTTGAAGCTCCGCCTGGACTTCGCGCCGTGATTGTGGGGGCCGGAGCGCTCGACCACGAGCTTCGGGTAAAAGCTCTGGCACTGAAATGGCCCCTAACCGAAACTTACGGCATGACCGAAACGGCTTCGATGATTGCGGTTAAAAATCAGGATTATTTCTGCGCTCTTCCGGGGATAGAAATGAAAACCGAAGCCGGAATCCTGAATATAAAATGTAACTCACTTTTATCCGCTACAATTCAAGAAGTTGAAAACGAAATAAAAATCACGGAGTATAACGAAAATGAATGGTTTTCCACTGAAGATCTCGCAGAAATGACAACGGCCGGCTTTCGATTTCTGGGCAGGCGTGGCGAATACATCAAGATACTGGGCGAAGGCGTTTCGCTGATAGATTTACGCAGTAAATGGGCTCAACTCGCAAGTGCAAGCGGCCATAATCCGGCTTTGTTTGAGTTGATCGCTCTAGAAGATAGTCGAGCTGGATTTCAGCTTATAGCAACGGTAGAAGCAGCCGAGTCTGTCGAAAAGTGCCGGAAACTGATTAACTTTTATAATCTGAACTGCAGACCTTACGAAAAAATCGCAAAATGTGTCGTAGTTGGACAAATACCCAGGACGGCGCTGGGCAAGTTGAAAACTGAAGATTTAAAACGTATAATTAGAGAAGTAATAACGAAGGACTAAATGGCAAATATCAATAAGACCCCGTGGGAATTAGGATCGATTTTTATCTGTACAAAGTGCGGGGCCAAATTTAATGAGCCTAATCTTGCCGAAGAAGTTAAAAGCGAAGTCCGAAAAAAGCAAAAGGCAGACGAAACGCAGGGTAAAATCAGAGTTATTACTTCATCATGTTTAGGTGTTTGTTTTCCTGAAAAACAGACGTTTACTTATATGCCGGTTAACGGAGAAACCCTGGTTTTTACGACTGAACTGAAGAAAGAAACTGTCCGTCAGGAAGTCATTGATTTACTTGAAAAAAAATTACTTGAATAGACAGGCTTTCGCCCAGTAAAACCGACAAAGTTTGGCAAACATCAATGACATTAAGTTTCGGCTGGATCATGATATTATGATGATTATTAAATTTTGGGGAGTGCGAGGATCAATTCCACACTCACTCGATACAAAAGGCTGGATTACACACTTTGAAAAAATGATGAGTGATTTTTTCAAAGCCGGGTTTTCAAAGCCTGATCAAATCAATAAATTTATTAGTTCCAAACATGTAGCGGAAGTGGGCGGTTTCGGTACCGCTACAACCTGCGTGGAAGTTTCGGACAGTGGTCAGTCGATAATTATTGATGGTGGAAGCGGAATCAAATCCAAAAGTGACATCGGGGATTTTAACAATCAAAAAGAATTTCATATTCTTATTTCGCACTTTCATTTTGATCATATAATGGGGTTGCCGTTTTTTACGCCGCATTTTATGAAAGGTTACAAAATCAATTATTACGCCGTTCATACCGATGCTGAAAATGTAATTAAAAATCTTTTCAAAAAACCGACATTTCCGGTGGCTTACGATAGGCTTGAGGGCGATATTAGTTTTCACCGGCTGGTGCCGCATCAGAAAAATACCGTAAACGGGTTTTCTGTGACACCTTATCAGATGGATCATCCGGACCTTTGCTATGGCT
>JANOJH010000130.1:0-1179 GCA_031408135.1 Bdellovibrio sp.
CCAAAAGTTCCGCGCAGGGTAAGCCAGCTGTTGAACGGGTAATCGATCGCACCGGTGATACCCATGGAGGTGCCGGTCAGTGCCACGTCTTCCTGATTCGGAACCGGCAGAGTGCCGTCTGATTGCTTTGTTCCCATGTTATTAATACCGATTGTCAGTAATCCTGAAAGCTTCATACCTTTTAAACGGAATACCCCGCCGGTTTTTGTGGGCGCTGTTCCGCCTTCTTCGGCAGGAGCTTCAGCACTGATGGGTGCGGCGTTCATAAGTTCAACTCCGGTTGCGCTATCGAGTTTGCCTTTGTTAAGTATGGCAATTGCGCGACCATTCTTGCTTTGGGTGACGGTAACGATCGCGATTTTTTTATTGCTGGCATTCACCAGGTATAGCTTTTGGTCAACTGCCAGAGTTTCGTCTTCAAGATCGAACAGCACTTTGTTGCCCTTTGAGTGAAGAATTTTTATGGCATGCGACTGACTGCACAGAAATAACAGGGTAAAAAACAAACTAAATATTTTCATATAAACAGTAAGCTCCTTCTAAGGTGTCGGACTCAATTATGTATTCATCATTAATTTTGTACTGCCAGAGGGAATTATTCGGTGGGTTATCACGAGAAATTAATTTTGCTTCTGTTGCGAACTCTCTGACGGATGCGGCTGAACAACCCGTAACTTTTAAATTTGCTAAATTTTGGGCAACAACCAGCGAATCGAAATCTTTGCGGTCAGGAGATTTATAAATCGAACATCCGCAAAGAATGATGAATCCGATGATAAAAAAAAAGCAACGCAGCGACTGAAATAAAAACATTAATTTATTGTGAGTGTATTTATTGAAAAAATAAAGCCTTTTGTTTACACAAAAGGCTTTATTAGACAGTGATAATAGCAGTACTAACTAGAACGGGATGTCTTCGCTCTGATTAAATGTCGGTTCAGGACCGAAATCCGCGAAATTAAAATCATTAGCCTTTTGAGTCTGGTTAGCGGTATTGCCGGCGCTAGGCGAAGCGCTGGTTTCGTTATTTGCAGAACCTAAAAACTGAACTGTAGTCGCTACGATTTCAGTAGAGTATTTCTTTACGCCATTGTCTTCCCATGAGCGGGTCTGAAGGCGTCCTTCAACATAAACCTGACGACCTTTTGCCAGATATTTTCCGCAAATTTCTGCCAATTT
>JANOJH010000133.1:0-3840 GCA_031408135.1 Bdellovibrio sp.
GGTTGGGGGGGGGGGCGGGGAACCAATATTGAAGTGCTCATTTATGAAAAGATTTTCGTCGAACAGAACTGGCCTGCGGCGTTCAGTCTTTGCCTGACTCAGGCGCTGCTCATTTTTGTAGTTAGTACCGTACTGCTGAAAGGCCGCAGCAATAACGAACCAACCGAATTCAGTTCGGGACGTTACCTTAAATCCTATTTCGGGCTGCTGCTTATCGGAACATATTTGGCTATTTACTTCGGTGGCTATGCCATTGGTCTGTTCCGGTCGTTCAGTTATTTTGATTTTATTTATGAATACTGGACCGAGCTTCTTCAAGTTACGCTGTTTACCACAAAGGCGTTGTTCTTTTACCTGCTGCTGAACGGTATCTTGCTGTTGCTCTGGCTATTTGATTATCTTGAAAACCTGTCATTTACGCCGGCCAATAATCTGATCTCGGCCTCGACAGTGCTAATCGGTTTTACACTTTATCTTTTTTTGCCGCTCACAAAGAGTTTTGATATCGTCAAAATCATCTTTGCCACGAGTATTCTGTTTTTTCCGTCGCTGTTTAAGCTTTTTTTGCAACGGCCGATTGAAAATCTGCAGCAGCAGTTACTGATTGCAAAGATGTACGGTCTTTCAAAACCGAAGATTATTTTTGAAGTAATACTGCGGCAGATTCCGCAGAAGTTTTTTCTTTGGGTTTCATTGCTGACGATCTGGTTTATTGCGGAGTACGCACTGCTAAAGGCGCTGGGAGTTCAAACTCCTACATTGGGTTTATTTTCGGAAAGTTTTTTAAGTAGCTACCGTCTGCCGATTTCTTATTTTATGAGCTTTTATATACTTGTTTATTGGTTCCTTGTAATGCTAGTCCTGTATATCAGCCAGAAGGTGTTGTATGTCGCATATAAAAAATTTAGTCCTTAAAATGGACGATTTCGAACTGAACATTCAAGAGCTAATGATTCCCGAAAAGGGCATAACGGCAATCTTAGGCAGTTCCGGCTCAGGTAAAACAACTTTCCTGAAAACCCTGATCGGACTTTACCAGCCGCGCGGCTGGAGCTGGACTTTCAAAGGCGAATTGCTAAGCGCACTTGATATCGGGCAACGCCGCCTAGGCGTTGTTTTTCAGGGTTATGATTTATTTCCGCATCTGACCGCTGATGAAAATATAAATCTTGTATTAAAAGCGCGGAATTCTGAAAAGGCGGCGCGCACGGCAGCGCAAAATAAAGTCGAGAAATATATTTCCCAGCTTCACCTCGAGAGGTGCCGCCATACGCGCGCGCAAAACCTTTCGGGCGGGGAAAAACAGCGCGTAGCACTGCTTCGCGCGCTGGTTTCGAACCCCCGCATCCTCCTTTTAGATGAACCGTTCTCGGCCCTCGACACCGATTTGCGCTCTGAAGCGCGGCTATTGGTAAAAGAATTACTCAGTCAGCTCGACATTCCGGTTTATCTTGTCACGCATGACAAAGAAGATGTCGCAACGCTTGCAGAAAATGTGATTCATTTGAAAAACGGCAAGCTAATTAACTAAAAAAACCTGTATTAAATTGGGATACCCAGACCTTTGTACTGCCGGCACTAGACCTAAACATTTTCTTCATGTTTTTTTTTCATTAATAAATTCAGGTACTTATAAATCTCAAATAAATTCCAAATAATAAACTAGACCAAAGGCTAAAGTCTCCTAGACCTACGTCCGAATAGTATCTTGTACACGTTGGCGGGCTAGAAAAGAGACAAACGGACACTTCAACTTAAAGCAGATTAAGTAAGAGCTTTATTTTGAACCCAGAACTCCCTTCTTTAGGCGTACTCACGAATGTTTTGGGCAGTCACCCCGAGCATTTGTGAGTCCTGCGCCAACCCATTTTTTACATTTTATTTTTTGTTAACAACGACAAAAAATTTAACAGCTATTTATATATAGGGGGTACGTATATGGGTTTAAGGGTGACAACAAATATGAGTTCGATATCGGCTCAGAGGGCCTTATCGCTACAATCAAAGAAGCAACAGCATGCATCGCAGTCGTTAGCTTCCGGTAATCGCATCGTGAATGCAGCCGATGACGCTGCCGGTTTAGCGATCGCCGAAGTCATGCGATCAGATATAAGAGCAACCGGCCAAGCCAGAGCCAATGCGTTTAACGCAGTCTCGGCGATTCAAGTGGGTGAGGGCGGCTTGTCAGAAATGACAAACATTATTACCCGTCTCCGTGAACTCGGGGTGCAGTCTGCCTCCGATACCATCGGCGACAAAGAACGCGGCTATTTGCAACTTGAGGCAAAAAGTTTGTCTGAAGAAATAGACCGTATAAGTAAAACAACTAAATTCGGTGATAAAAATCTGTTAGATGGATCTAACCCGGTTTTTGATTTCCATGTTGGCTCGACCGGCAGCAAGGAAAATATCATCACCTATAAAGTAGACGGCAACGTTACACCTTCAGAACTGAATCTGGAAAGTGTTGATATTACCTCAAAAGACGGAGCGCGGGAGCTCTTAACGGCCACGGAATCGGCCATCGAAAAAATTTCGAGAATGCGTGCCGGTTTCGGTGCGGTGCAATCGCGATTAGAATCCACCGCTCAAGGTCTCGATGTGAAAATCGAAAACCTGAGTTCTGCCAAATCCCGCATTATGGACGCTGACGTTGCAAAGGAATCTTCGGATTTAGCTTCTGCGACAATGTTGCAAAATGCCGCAATTTCGGTGTTATCGCAAGCCAATCAGCAACCTTATGCAGCTATGAAATTATTAGGTTAATTTTAAACAGTTATTAAAAATATTGGAGTTGTCACCCTATAAAAGATAACTCTTGAACCCTAAGCCCTGGTAGATTTGCTGCCAGGGCTTTTTTTTATTTCCGATTCTGCAAAACCTAAGGTACAACTTGTTTAAGGCGCACAAAAAATACCAAGGGGAGTTAGAATGAAATCTATAGTTTTATCTTTATTGTTAGCAACAGTTGTTCAGGTTAATGCAGCTCAGGTCGAAATGGGAAAATACAAAGCTATCGACGTTGATACCCGCACAGTGGACGCTGCTTTTATTTTGCGCGCAGACGGAACTGTTAACTTTAATGTTACAACTCCGGATTTCACAATGCCGGCTCCGGGTTGCGATGGAAAATACACAGTTGTAGGAAACGAATTTTCTGCAGACATGACTTGCCCGACAGATTTATTACCCGAAGTCAGTGTAAGAATCGATATCACTAATGTTAATTCAGACAGTATTCGTACTGAAGAAGGTGCTGAAGTAGCCGTAATTTTCGATGCACTTGGCGATGAACCAACGATGTTTTTGCTAAAGAAAAACGACTAAGTTACCTAATGAATTGCGTTAAAGAATAAAAATATTTTAATTAAAAGCCTTAGCAAGTGTTTCAATTCTTTTTTGGGCTTCAGATATTTCGGCCTGAATTGAAATTTGTCGACTCAGAGAAGATTGATCTTTTAATTTTTCAAGCTTATTTAAGGTCTGTATTAAATCACGTTGAACACTAACTTCAGCATTTGCCCAATCTAAAAGATCGCTATATTTAGAATTAGCTTTTCCTGAATCTGTAAGCCTTCCGCCCTTATCTAATATCTGTTTTTGCCCAGCCTGCAGATTCTCAATAAATTTTTTCTGATTTTTGTAGATATTTTCGGTTCTACTGGTAAGCGCGCCGGCACCCAGGGCCGGCGAAGAGGTTATCTTTTTTTTACTTAAATATTTTGTAGAATTCATGAGTCTTTTTAAAGCCAAAAATAACCGCGGCACGGCCACAAAGGCCCCCGCCCCAGTTAGACTAAGGGCCGCGCCCTGGGCCGCAAAAATGCCCACTGAAATCCC
>JANOJH010000154.1:0-1592 GCA_031408135.1 Bdellovibrio sp.
GATGTCGGAAATGTAGGCCGATGCAGTTGAAATCGAAGCGCCGAAAAATCCGGAAAACAGGCGGGCCACGAAAAGGAGTTCTAGGGTTCGTGCACGGGCAAACAGCAAATAAGCAAAGATTTCTCCAATGAGACATATAAGCAAAATAGGCCTGCGCCCATATTTATCGCTCAATCGCCCCCAAAAAGGGGAAAAAACAAATTGCATGAGTGAATAAACAGAAATCAGTAATCCTGCCTGAAAGGCGGTAGCTCCCATTTGCGTTCCTAAAATAGGAATAATCGGGATGATGATACCAAATCCCAGTAAGTATATAAAAACTGTCAGGAAAATAATAACCAGCGGTTTTTTTTCATTTGATATATTAAACATAACTCGACTTTCGGCTGCTGCAATCCTATTTCAACTTAGTTATGATAAGAAAGCTATGAAAAAAGCCATTACGGTTGTCACTTCGGTGTTATTTTGCGTACTCTATTTTTTGCCGCAGCAGCTTCATGCTGACGAAGTTTTCAAATCGTTTTCAATCGGAAGATTTGACCTGAATTTTGATACAAATTATCTGAAAACGAATGCTAATTTTGATCTGAACGGCGAAAAAGTCAGCCTACCGGTGAACTCATCCCTACAATTGATCAATCTAAAGACTCAGGCCCGCTATTTATTTTTTAACGATCTCGGATTTTATTCAGGACTAAATTTTAATAATGTTGAAAGTTTTAATGGCTCGAACACGCGCTCTAACTCAGTACTGACTCACTTTTTCTTCGGCAGTGATTATCAGATTATTCAGGCTAAAAAATGGTCGCTCTACGCAGACGTATCTTATTATCTTACGAATGTTGCGGTTAATCTCAATCAGGACGATGCGCTGCCGTCAGATGGCGCAAGCGAAATACAAGCCCTCGTGGTCGGCACAATGAATTTCGAAAAATTACGAAGTTTTGCAAAGTTGGGAGTTAATCAGCGTTCGGATGGCTTATCAACTTTGCTGCTTTACGGGACCGGACTTGAATATTTCATCGGCTATTACTCGGCGCTCGGATTTGAAATTAACGGAGCCAGTACGATTAAAGATGATACCAATACCAACTCGGCGCTGATTCGCGACACGCTTACTGATCGGGTTAATGCCGGCAGTCGGCTGTTCTATTCGATAAACCCGAATGTGCTTGATGCACAGATTTCTTATGCCTATTCAATTGAAAATAGTTTCACTCTTAAACTGAGCGTCGGATCTACACTGAAAGGATCAAACACTGCTGATGCAGGCCACGTTGGACTGTCAGCGAACTGGAGTTTTGGCAATCGCGGTATCGGAAAGAGTCAGCTCAGAAAATCGAAAAAACCAACAGGCAGCTCTATCGCAATTTCAGATGAAGATCCGGGTTTTAAAATTGATACCGATGACGGTGTAAATCAGGAACTCTTCAAGCAAGTTGAGCCGGTCAAACCGAAATGAGCTCTTACCACTAAATTAGGTGTGAACGTTGGGATCTGATCTGACATTTTTCAACCTGAGCTTTAACCGATCAGACTTTAATACTGAGTAAAATCCAGTGTTCGGCTTACGTTCGGTTACGTACTTTTGA
>JANOJH010000186.1:0-1472 GCA_031408135.1 Bdellovibrio sp.
GTCATTCAAATCTTTCTGCTGCAAATCAGCCGGCAATGCTTTTTGATGCCATGCCGCGGCAGCAAAATAGGGCAAGGACAAAGCATCATTCACTGGTCCCTCGCGTTTGATGGAAGGAAGATAGGGTGAGACTAAAATCACACCGTTGAGATACATCCAATTCGCATTTTGAAGTTCGAGTGCCAGGCCGGCAACTCGTGTACCACCATAACTTTCTCCAATGATATACTTAGGTGAGGTCCATCTGTTGTTGCGCGATACAAACGTGTTTAACCATTCTGCTAAATAGGTGATGTCTGCATTCACGCCAAAGAAAACGGAGCGCTCAGCTTTGGGATCTAAAATCCGTGAGAAGCCTGTATTCACCGGGTCGATGTAAACAATATCAGCAACATCTAAAATAGAGTGCGTGTTGTCTCTGATCCCGTAAGGTTGCACAGGATAGCCCTCATCATCAATGTTTAAAAGTTTGGGACCGGTGTAGGCAATGTGCATCCAGACCGAAGCAGAACCAGGGCCACCATTAAAGGACAGCACAAGAGGGCGTTTGCTTTTATCTGCTACATCGGTGCGTTCATAGTAGGTGTAGAAAAGTGATGCAATCGTTTTACCTTCTTTATCCCATACAGGCTGCGTACCTGCAGTAGCCTTATATGGAACTACTTTTCCCTTTATGGTCACCTGACTATTGGTAACAACAGCGGATTCAGCCTGAAGTGAACGGTCTTGCGAATATCCTGTTGAAAAAATGAAAAATGAAATGACTGCGAAATAGAAGATGTTCTTCATGGTTGTTGGATTACAATTATTTTGAATGAAGGCAAAGTATAAAATCTTGTGCATCACACAAAAAATACTTTCTCCAACTGCTTTAGGCTGATGCAAATGGTTTCCTTAGAAAGCGCTCTACCACTTAAATAAAAAATATCTCCTCCAACATATTTTCAAAAATCTCTCCACTTTTTTGGTTTACTTTAACACAATACTTTTTATCTAGTCTAAGTTTATTTCGCCTATCACAAATCATTCCTCATGAAAAGACGAGACTTTGTACAGCTTGCAGGATTGGGTTTGGCAGGAACAGTGCTTCCTTTCCCGATGATGGGAAATTCTGTTTCGATTGAAGCGTTGCTCGAATTTCCCTTAACCATTTCTGAGAAAAAACAATTGGCTGACGTTGCCCTTAACACGGCCAAAAGCAATGGCGCCACTTATGCTGATGTGCGCATTGGCCGCTACTTGAATCAATTCGTTAGCACGCGGGAAAACAAAGTTCAAAATATTGTGAACACAGAATCCTTTGGAGTTGGTGTGAGGGTAATTGTGCAAGGCACCTGGGGCTTTGCTTCCACCAACGATGCGACGCCGGGCCGCCTGCTCGACCATTTCCGCTTCGGCTACGCGGCCTTGAAGGGCCTCGAGGTGCTGGTGCTGGACGAGGCCGACCGCATGCTCGACATGGGCTTCCTGCC
>JANOJH010000103.1:0-1277 GCA_031408135.1 Bdellovibrio sp.
TGTTCTTGGATGGGTGTAGGCTTACTATAGCCTTCAGTTTTCAGAGCACGCAATATGGGCTCGATGAGATTTAAATTTTCAAATGACATGTTTAATTTTGAAACACGGAAAACCGTGTCTACTTGTTTAAGTGAACGCCTCTTGGCTCAATATCGCCTGAGGTGGCACAAGAAAGTGCTTTTCTAGGGGAATTTGCCTGCCTGCTTGTTGCCGTTTTCGGCAGGCAGGGAGGAGTGAGGTGCAAAGATACACATTTCGCCCAACTTGACGGGAATACTTTTGGAAGGAGTTGGAACCCGATATTTGCTTTTATACGTATAGAAATATTATCTTTGTCGTATTAAATATGATTGGTATGGATGCTAAAATTACCTTAAGCTTCAATGGAGAAATTATCGGTAAGGCCAAAAAATTTGCCGATGAAAATAACATTAGCTTGTCCAGGCTCACTGAATTTCTATATAGTAAAATCACGAACAGCCATTATAAGCAATTGGAAGATTTGCCAGTTGCGAATTGGGTAAGCATTTTGGCCGAAGGCGAAGTGAAGTATCAAAAGGCGGCACCTTCGCGTAAGTCATTGAAAAAGGAATACTACAAATCGCGGAAATGAAAATATTTCTGGATGCGAATATTTTAGTGTCTGTATTGAATAAAGAATACCCGCTCTTCACCTATTCTTCGCGTGTCATGAGTTTGGTGGACAATCCAACGTTTGAAGTTTATACGTCACCTATTTGCCTTGCCATTGCTTTTTATTTTGCTGAAAAGAAAAGCGGAACGGTGAAAGCAAAACAGAAAATGGAAATCCTGTGCACTAAGATTGAAATTGCCCCTGCCGATAAATCAAGTGTTGTTAAAACTATTCAAAATAAATCCATTTACGATTTTGAAGACGGACTGGAATATTATTCCGCGGAGGCAGCCGCCTGTAAATGCATTATTACCGAAGATAGAAATGACTTTTTCTTTTCAGACATTGAAGTGCTAGATTCACAATCTTTCTTAAAGAAGTATGTTATGCAAAGTTAAAATGATTGATTTAACTGCTCCAGATGCACTTTCAGCTTATTTTTAAGATAAATTGTAGAAATCCATTTGGATAGTTTAATTCGTATGTTTCATAGCTGCACCCGATTTCATAAACATGAGTGATACTGTTTCTTATCATCCTTCGGGAGTTAATCTCTTTTTATGGAAACAAGAGTTAGAGCTAACCTCCTCTAAATATCATGTAATTGGCGCCTGGATAGCTGTTTTTTTTGACCCGCTTTTTG
>JANOJH010000274.1:0-3379 GCA_031408135.1 Bdellovibrio sp.
GGTGTGCGGAGTTCGTGCGAAAGGGTAGCCAAAAACTCATCTTTGATTCGATTTGTTTTTTCGGCTTCAGCAAGCAATTCCTTTTCCTGTGTAAGTAGCGCTTTTTTAGTGGCGTCGATACTTTTCTGTTCAGTTACATCACCGAGCCTGATTTCGGTTATATCTTCGATGGCAACAAGTGCAACATTAGCGTCAGCGCTAGGAAGACGCGCACTGTTTGCACTGACAAGCATGATTCTTTTTCCGATATTTTTAAAATTATGTTCGATTTCGAATTTATCAAAGTTAATTTTATCTTTAATCGTGCGTTCCAGTTTCTGCAGAAGAGCGCTATTTGTCCAATGGTCGTTACCTAATTCGGAAATCGGGCGGCCTTCGATTTCACTGCGCGAGACTTTAAATTTTTCATAGAATGACTGATTTGCAAGTTTTACTTTCAGACCGGACTCGATTGTGAGAAGCGGAATTGGCATTAATTCGATGGTCGTAATTGCATCTTCATGGGCACTGCGTAGTTCTTCAAATCTACGTTTGAGTGCGTCGACTTCATTTAATGATGCGCGACCGAGCGGTTTCTTTTTCATGCCTGATAATTTTTGACGATTATTGGCTAAAAGGCAATAGAACTGCCTCAATTTAACAGTCTGTGTGGAAAAAAATCTCATGCTGATTAAAAAGGCCAATAGGTTATGGATCAGCGTTTGCATTGTTGATTTCTTAACGGGGCAAAATGCATGGCTAATTCCAAAAGAGAACCGCGCCGAATCGGTCTTGTATTAACCGGCGGGGGCGCAAGGGCTGCTTATCAGGTCGGGGTATTACGGGCGATTTCGGTCATTACAAAATTCGAAAAAGTTCCATTTACGATCATTTCGGGATTTTCGGCCGGTGCCATCAATGGCACGTGGCTTGGCAGCCGGTGTGAGGATTTTGATTCAGCCACAAAAAGCATGTGGGATGCCTGGGCCTCTATGACAACCGACAAAGCCTTTACGACCGACTCAATTTCAATTGCGCGGATTGCACTTCGCTGGCTAAAGGACAGAAGCCTCGGCGGACTTATGAATCGGCGCTCAGCGATTAATTTCCTGCTGGATACGGCGCCGCTTGAAAAGTTCATTAAAACCCATATCGACTTTGACGCACTCAATGAACATCTTGATAAGCAGCGCATCTATGCAATGGCGGTGACCGCCGCAAATTACCGAAGTGGCCACTCAACTGTTTTTTACAACGGCAGCCCGGATATCGAGGACTGGCGAAAATTTAACCGAATCAGTGTTCGCACTGAAATTAAACCCGAATACGTGATGGCTTCTGCGGCCATTCCGGTTTTTTTTCCGCCGATTCTGGTGGGTGACGCCTATTACGGCGATGGCATGATCCGTCTGAACGCACCGCTGAGTTCGGCAATTCACCTTGGCGCGCAAAAACTGTTGATCATCGGCATTCGCGGGCCGCGCCCAGCCTTCCAAAAGCCTGCAAACACGGTTAGCAGCGTATCGATCGGGGAAATTGCGGGCACAATTCTGAACGGTTTATTTTTTGACTCGCTCGATGCCGACATCGACCGCATGCAGAGGGTTAATCGAACACTTGCGGTTATGTCTCTGGAAGAATTGCAGCAATTGCCCGATCAACTGCGAAAAATCCCGATGCTGAACCTTAAGCCAACCGAAGAAATGGCAGACCTGCCGGAATGTGAAATGACGACACTTCCGGCAACCCTGAGTTATGTTTTGCGTGGAATCGGCGTAACTCCGAATAAGGGTAAAGATCTGCTGAGTTATCTTTCTTTCGAGCCCGATTACATGCAGTCGCTGTTAAAACTCGGATATGAAGACACGATCCGGAAAAAAGACGATATTCTGGATTTTTTTGAAGAGGATTACGAGTGATTCTGGTAAACTTCATAGTATGATGTATGAAACGAAATTTACAGTCAGACTATTGGGTGCGGAAGTTGAATATTAACTTGGAGATTTTTACCGATGGCAGCCACAAAGGTCGCTGGGGGAGTTGGGCTTATGTTGTTGTCTCTGACAATAAAGTGCTTCACGAAGATTCTGGCCGCGAACGAAAAACGAATAGTCATCGAATGGAGTTTCAGGCGGCAATCGAAGCACTTAAACATTTGCCCGAGCAGTCTATCGCCACGATCAGAACGGACTCGCGAGAACTGATTAAGACATTTACGAATCTGCGCAAGAGACCGGCGGCGAATGCCGACCAGATTCAGGCACTTGATTTATTGTTACTGAAACATAAGATTTCCTGGAAATGGATAAAGGCACATTCGGGCTCTCCACATAATGAGCGGTGCGACAGCCTTTGCATTGCCGCGCGAAATATTTCCTCGTGAGCTAGAAAAATAAGACCGTTTTACTAACATTTTGAAAGGGCATCGAAATTGCTCTTAACCTGAGTGAAGTCATTCCGGGGGGGAAAAAATGTTTCAAAAAATATTTAAAATGCTTTTCTTGTCAGCGGTCGTTTTATGTTGTGCCAGTATTATCATAGGTTGTGCTTCCGGGGGAACGCCGTTGAACACAGCTGAACAAAGCACAGACATTAATGAACGTATGGCCGCGGCCGATCGGAACATGGCTAAGGCTTACGAGGAGCAATGGGATATTCTCGCCCCGGATCAGTTCCGTAAAAGTGCCGAGCGTCTTGATAAGGTGAAAAAGCTCAATGCTCAGGGAAGCAGTTTTGAAAAAGTGATTCTCGAATTCCGCAAATTTGAAGAGGAATATAGAAACGCCCAGAGTCTGGCCGAAAGCCGTATGTCTCGGGTGGAAGGTCTCTTAGCGGCGCGCAGGAAATTGTTGGATTCCGGATCAAGGAAGAACCCGGAGTTAAGCGCAAAAATTAAACGGTTGGATCAGAAATTCAGGAAGCTTGCGGACGACGACAAAATCAACGTGAATGAATTTTCAGGACTACAGAATGAGTACTTAAGGTTAACCGGAGACGTGACAAAAACTCAAGGTCTGACGTTTGCAAAACAGCAGATTGATTTTGCAATTAAAAATAAAGCCAAACGATACGCACCGCGCGCTCTTAATAAAGCTGAACTTGATTTACGAAGTGCTGAAAGTGTGATCGAGACAAATCTTCAGGACTCGGCAAGCCATGAAGCGGCAATCAAGAGGGCCAATTTTTCTGCAATGATGCTGGCTGCGGTAGTTAACGAACAGCGGAAGGTCAATTACAACCTTGATGAAATGGCCGCATTGAAAATCGTACAGCAAAGTCAGAAGATGAACGATCTTAACAAGGACCTTCTCAAAAAAGATGAAGAGCTCTATTATTCACAGTCAGAAGTGCAGGACTATCAGAAGGAACTTGAAAATTCCCGCGGTGAAGTCAGCCAACG
>JANOJH010000276.1:0-1621 GCA_031408135.1 Bdellovibrio sp.
CGCCAGAATAGATCGCGCACCCAGCGCCCTGGGTCCAAACTCTGCCCTTCCCGAAAACCATCCCACAACACCGGGTTCTATTAGTTTATTCGTGATCTTTTCAAACAGAGCATCATCCTCAAGGCGGGTGTACTTAACACCGCGCTGTTTTAAGTAAGCTTCAATTTCTGAGTTGGAAAACTTACTTCCCGTATACGCACTATACACGGCCGGCTTTCTCTCCTTTTTTAAGACATGATTATAAACATAGAGGGCGCTGCCCATGCTGATGCCAGCATCATGGCCTGCCGAGGGGATATATAAATTTTGGAAAGCTGTCTTCTCAATAATTTTTCCGTTCGCTACAGAATTCTGCGCTACCCCACCTGCCAGGCACACATTCTTAAGACCCGTTCTTTTCTGAAGATGGTTGAGGATATGCAAGATCAACTCTTCGCAAACAAGTTGAACACTAGCTGCCAGGTTCTTGTGTTTTTGACTTAACTCCTCACCCACTTGCCGGGGCGGGCCAAAGATTTCAATGATTTTTTTTCCGTATAAGGTAGAAATCACGGGAACGTGGGTTGAGTAGTCTAATTTAATCTCTGTGGTGCTCACAAAATAATCAGCATCCCAGCTAAATAAACCGTTGCTTGTAAAGTGTAAAATCTTGCGCACCTGATCCGCAAACACAGGCTTACCATAGGGCGCCAATCCCATCACCTTATACTCATCACCGTAATGTGGAAAACCCAGGTACTGCGTAAGAGCTGTATAGAAGAGGCCGGCCGAAACTGGAAAGTCTACCGAATCCAATACCTCAATTTGATTTCCCTTACCCACGGCAATCATGGTGGTGGTGAAATCACCTGAGCCGTCTATTGATAAGATTGCGGCCTCTTCAAATGGACTCGCAAAAAATGCAGAGGCCAAATGACTTCGGTGGTGTTCTACGTTGACTACTTTTGCCGTGACGTCAGCTTCACTCAACCCGCTGATTGCCGCCAACTCACTTTCAATACTCGCAATCTTTTTTGAGTTTTTGATCCGATCCGATAGCAGTGTGTTCTTCTTGCCAATATTCTTTATTACAAATTGGACTTTCTTCCAAAACTTAGCTTTCGGATCTCGTCCGATGCAAATATGATCGACTTCTTTGAGCGTAATTCCTGCTTCTTTTAAACAAAATGCAATAGCCTCGCTGGGGAAACCAGCCCAATGTTTTATTCTGCGAAACCGTTCTTCTTCTGTGGCGGCAATTAATACACCATCTTTAAAAATGGCTGCTGAAGAATCTGCATGGTAGGCATTGAGGCCGAGGATATACACGTGTTTTACTAAAAATTCAATTATTCAATTTCAAAACCCTGTTTCTGTTTTCCAAAAAAAAGTGACAATAGCCTTAAATGGAATCTTCAAAGATTCCCTCATCACTATTTTATTGGTCTTTCATGAAAGAAATAAATTCATTGTCAATTTCAAGCAAGAATCTCTTTTCAGTATTCAATTTTTGAATTGCGCCTATATTCTCAGAAATGATTTTTATCAAATTTTGATTAGAAACATTACCAAGACTAACCTTGATCAATTTCCGTGGGGTCTTTTGTACAAAAAAACTATTTTTAAAATCATTGTCTTTTGT
>JANOJH010000287.1:0-21831 GCA_031408135.1 Bdellovibrio sp.
TCAAAAGAAGCACATTTAGGGCATTTTTTTTAGCATAATATTCGAGGATAATAAATAGGGAACTTCCATCCTACTCTTTTGGCTTCACAGAGCAAAAAATAGTGTGCAAACAGCACACTATTTTTTCTATTTACCCAAAAAATCTCCCGATTACTCGGGAGATTTTCTTTTTCTATATTACCGTCATCTACTTCACAACTCGCTCTACGCTGTAGTTCCCGAGGTATTGTGAGAGCAGTGGTGGAGGGTTCACGAGCGCACGGTTCGAGTACGTGATGATCGTACCAGTCGTGAGGATATCATAGGCACTCGTTCCACGTGCATAGAGCCGTGTCGTGAAGAGTGGATTCGCGTTTCCATAGAGTGATCCATCGATCTTGAGGATCGTATTGGTGGCACTGGTTCCCTGGAACTGTCCTGTTGTCGTCGTGTCACCTGCGGTAGCTGGGATCGCGACATAGACACCTGCTATGTTCGTTACTGAAGCATCGATAGTGATATTGCCACCCTTAGCGATCCATGCGACACTTGATGTCGTATCTCCAGATGGATATGCAGTATTACAGTTGATGCGGATATTGCCTTCTACGATCACCGTAGTGACTCCTACGAGAGCAAATACCTGAGCACCAAACTGTGGACACATGACAGTGAGATCTCCCTTGATCGCACGGATAGCCTGGTTTCCATTGAGTGTTGGGATATCTGAGAGCTTGTCTACAGACTTCGTTACTATTGTCACTCCATTCAGAGAAACATTCCCGAGAGTATTTGTTGCCTGTGCAGTTGTAGTTGTACTTGTTGTCGTCTTCCCGCTCACATTTCCGATACCGAATTGTGCAAGAATAGTCCGAGTATTACGGTTTACAAAAGTCTCGATACTACGATTGACTGGAGTTCCAGTCGTTCAGACCATAGCTGCAGAGACACGAACTGGGAACCATGCGATATTTATTGCACCAGTTGGATCAATGATTGGGTCACGATTGTAGAGAGTAATTCTTGAGATACTATTTGCGTCTCCGATACCACGGAATGCATCACGTGGAGTGAGCTGTCCTTGAATATTTGAGAGTGGATAGATATCAAATCCTTTAAAGAGTTTTGCGCTTGATACTGGATTACGTACTGGCTCATTGGAATATGCACCAGTAGTTCCATCTCTTGTCTGATATGAGCCCTTACCTATGATCACGTATGACTGCCCATTGACAGTTGTAGGTGACATATACTTAGATATCGGACTACAGAGGGTATTATGCTCTACTGCGTCACCTGTTGCCTGGAGACAGAAGAGTCTATCAGCAGGGATCATCACTGGGATATCAAATAGGGTATCTATATCGATACTTACCTCATCTGCGAGAGTAAATACTGACGTCTGTCATCCGATAACAACACGGTGTGCTGATACTGGTATACTTGTACCGAATGTTGCTGATCCAACAGTTCCGAGTGCTGGGATTTTGAGTTTCAGCGAGATAGGATTGGCTCCTGGAGTGGTGTCGAGAACAATCTTACATGCATTTGCTGTTCCTGCTTGTCCACACCATGTTGCTCCTGGTAGATCACATTCTTCACCAGAACTAGAACCAAGGATACCATCTCCACAACGTCCTGGATTCCCACTAGATCCTCCTGGTCCAGGGCCACAAGCTATAGTATTTTTGGTATTACATTCTGCAAGTGTGGTATATGATCCTACTGGTTGAGATGATGCACTTACTGTTGAGCATGATCTCACACTATTGGTACATGTTGGAGTATAATAGATACTTCCATTACTTCCGCCTCCTGGTATCGTGAACTGTGCTGGATCGATATTCTTTGGGTCTTTTGTACAAGTTGTCTCATTACCTACTGGCATAGAGGCATCTGTTTTACATGGATTGAGTTCATCTGGATTGTATACAACCGCATAGTTCGTCACTGTAGAGCTCGCACCAGCCGTGATACGAACTGGGACGATGATATCAGTAAAAGTCGAACCAGAAGCGACAACCTGAGTGGTAGCACATGAGATATCTGCACCTGATGATGTACATATCCAGAGAGCTCCTGTGACTGCACCTGAGCCAACCACTCCTGTTGGGAGAGTATCACGGACAGTTGTTGTTCCAGTTGTAGTCTGTGGACCTTCGTTCTTCACTCGGATGATATAGTTCATAGCGAGACCTGATGTGAGAGTCACACCTGAGCCGATCTGAGCATCATTTTCAAAGGTTGCACCTGTACTGATATACTTCTTGATCGACAGGTCAAATCCTGTACCCGTGAGCACTACTGTAGCTGGATCACACTGCTGTGTGACTGGATTATAGTTGAGATCACCGATCTTACATAGGACTGGATCTGGGACACACGCATTGGCAGGGTCAGTGGCTGGCTTGCTCGGGTCACGAGCACACACCGCTGCTACGTTACGGATAGATGTACCTGCTGCGACTGTAGCTCGGATACGAGCCTGTGCTGTGATCGTAGGTGCTGTTGCTCCGATAGCGATCGGCGTATCATACATACAGTCCATCGTCTGCCCACTCATCGTACATGCCCATCCTGTTCCTGTAGGAGTCCCGATGATCTCGATCCCTGCTGGGAGTGTATCGACCACACGAGCACCGAGTGCTACAGCTGTACCAGAGTTCGTCACGACGAATGTATAAGGATATACTTCTCCTGAGCCGATTACTACTTGTCCTGTCTGTGTCTGTGAGTCTATACCCTTCGCGAACTTGCGGATCGTGAGGAGTGGAGACCCTACAGGAGTCACGACGATATATGCTGGGTCGACATTCTTTGGGTCTTTGGCACACGCGCTCTCATCTCCTGCTGGCATCGAGCCGTCTGTGTTGCATGGGTTGCTCTCGTTCGGATTATGGACGAGGGCGTTGTTGACTATGGTACCTGTTGTCGCAGTGACGCGGACTGGGATGATGATATCTGGAAGATATACACCAGATGCTGCGAGTATAGCCATGCTACATGAGATTGTCTGCCCTGATGCAGTACAGAGCCATCCATTTCCTATGATCGTACCTGAAAGAGTTACTCCTGCAGGGAGGATATCCTTCACTGTAGTGATACCATATGTTCCACCTGTTCCCTCATTCTTCACACGGATCACATAGTTGAATCCTGATCCAGTATTCATAGATACTGCTGATCCTGACTGAGCATCGAGCTCGACACCGCTACCTGTTGAGATATACTTCTTGATCGACAGGTCGAACGGTGTTGGAGCAGGGATATAGATAACCGCTGGATCAGTATTATCTGTTGGTCCATTGGAGTCACTTGGATTGGTTACAGTTGCTGTATTGGTGATGTATCCAGGAGCTGCAGTCACCGTCACTGGGACAGTGATCGTAGCAAAAGCCACACCCGCAGCAAGTCCATCAGCACGAGTACATGAGAATGATGTCGCACCTACGTCTCCGGTACATGTCCATCCTGTACCACTTGGCTTCGCTGTAAGTGTCACTCCTGTTGGGAGTGTATCTGTCACGGTCGTCGTCGATGCTACGAGAGCACCAGATCCGACA
The DNA here is from genome assembly GCA_031408135.1 of Bdellovibrio sp. GTDB lineage: Bacteria > Bdellovibrionota > Bdellovibrionia > Bdellovibrionales > Bdellovibrionaceae > Pseudobdellovibrio. The sequence continues at coordinate 3,543 of JANOJH010000287.1, forward strand.
TTGGTCACGATGATCGTATAGTTGTATGCAGATGGAGAGGCCACAGTTACTGCAGTCGCATTGTCCTGCGCATCCTGTCCTGATACATACTTCTTGAGCGCGAGAGCGGCTGGAGGAGGTGGTACTACTGTATAGTCAGCACTACAGTTCACTGCACTACTCGCGTTACATGACCATGTATAGGTCGTCTTGTTCCCGACAGTCACAGGGACAAAAGCTGATACCGTTCCTACGTTACAGAGTGTATCTGTCGAGCTGACTGGAGAGGCTTGCGTCCCTGTCTTCGCTGGGTTACAGACTGGCACAACTGGAGGCGTATAGCTCGCAGTACATGATGCTGTCGATCCACCGTTGTTCCCTGTACAGTCCCATGCGTAGTTAGCTGGATTGGTTCCTACAGCAGTGAAGCCCGTCGGACTACCAGTTGTACATGCACCTGCCGTGATCGGAGCTGGTTGTACACCAGTACGTGCTGGGTCACAGACTCCGTTGACTGGAACTGGGAGAGTACTCGCACTACATACAGGCGATACTGCTCCACCATTGGTACCACTACATGTCCATGAGACTGTATTGCCTGGAGTAGGAAAAGTTGTTACAGAAGGTGTACCAGATGTACACTGAGCTACTGGATATGCAGTCGTCGTATGAGGATACGTCTGCCCATTCACAGCTGAGTTACATACACCTGCTACTGGTGGTGGTGCGATCGGAGTACAAGTCGTCACACTACACGTATCAGGAGTGTACCCTGGAGCAGCTGGGTCACAGGTCTCACCATTGGTGATAAGTCCGTCACCACACCAACGAGCATAGTAATTCAGACATTCATTCTCATGTTGTTCTACGGGTCCCCATTCTCGTGTCCGCTGATCTCCTATAAAGTTCTGGGTAGGATTTCCTGGATCAAAATACCAATACTGATTTGGAACTACTGTATTAGTAAATCCGATTTCAGTTTTGAATCCGATACGAAATACCACCTGTGCAAAAGGTACACTTGGATTCGTATTACGAGTCAGTCCACATGTATTATTATAAAATGCGTTTACTGCCTGGTTATTACCAGGACTATAGTTACTCGCACGATACCATCCTGTGGTACAACTCTGTCCTCATCCATTCCCACTCCAGACATCGATATCTGTAGATCCATTGAGGATAAAAGCTGGCAATCATGACCAAAATGTATCGCTTGGCGTGACATTCTGGGACATACCACCATTTGGGAAGTAGACTTCTGCATTGACATTGGCACCAGGACATGATGTCTGGAAAGTCGATACAGGCGCCACATTGGCAGCGAATACTGATGTAACAGAGGCAAAGAGTATGCATCATGCGATGGATCCTGCCCGAAAGAGATTACTGATCATTTTGTGATGTTGTAATAGAGATAGAAGATTGAGTGTTCCCTGATAGAGTTGCTGGAGTTGATGGGCTTGTGTTAGAAGCACATCCTGATAGGAAAAGTGTTCCGATAGCAGATGTGAGTACGAGGTATCTCATATTTATAATAGGTTAATATTTATTTTAATCTCCTTGTCCTGGTGGAGTAACTGGATTCCCTGGTGGTGTCACTGGAGTTGGATTTACTGGTTCTGATCCTACAACTTGCGTAACTGAGGTATTGGTATTGGTATTCACCACCTTATCCTGTACGATATGAGAGATAGCATTCGTGATGATACTCTGGTATATGCGACCGAGTGTGACCTCTCCTACTCATCCATTATTTGCGAGCTTATTTCCAGCTGCGCTATGTCCTTGCTGTATAGCCTTATCTGCAGGGGTGATTATAGGATTATTTGGTTGTCTACTTGCTTTCTGTCCTGGGATAAGTATAGCAAGCTGTGGATATCCGAGGAGGTGGACGTCGTTCCAACATGTTGCACCTGAGAGTGCCGCACGTGCAGCTCGATAGTTCGCACGGGTAGCAGTAGATATGATAATTCCGAATGTACTCGGCAATGCACCAGTCAGGAGATATGTCTGGTAAGTACCCATATCAAACTGTGGAGCTACTGTACCTGATGGTAATGTCGATGGTTTCGTATATTGCTCGCGGATGAATTCATTGGCACGAGCCATATTCTCTGCGACTGCGCCGGTCTCTACACCAGATGCGACGATCTGTCTCTGCATAGTAACATCAGTGATAGGCATTGTCTTCGATAGTACACTGAAGTCTCCATGAAATCCTGCTATACCGCGTACTGTGGCCTTCCCATCGGTCACTTGGGTAAATGTAACTGTACCAGATACATCTGTAGAACCAGGCATGAGTGCAGATGCGAGTACAGTATTTTGCGCTGCTTCAGTATTTTTCATCTTTAGACCATCAGCGATAGCTATATGTGCTTTTTGTACTGCTGCCATATCATCTTTTGATGTACCTGCAGGAAGACTCTCGAGGAGGGCTTTACGAGATGCTCATTCTTGGTTTTTACTGACCGCATTGAATGTAGTCATATCAGCAATGGATAACTTACGTTGATCTTTTCATCCAGAAGTAGCAAGTAGGAGATGTATGAGATATTTTGCTTGTCCTCCAGTATCCATAGTAGCTACTGCCTGTGGCCAAAGTGATCATACTATCTTACTCTTCGCGAGTACCTGTCCTGCCTCAGTATATTTTCGTGCTATCACGAGATTCATGGCAGAGATCATATCAGTATTATGGTGTGCTAGATCATGGATCGTATCTCTTGTAGTATTAGCTTGTTTCTGTGCGGCTGCTGCGGACTCTGCAGTATATACCTGAGTCGGCTGTCCTGTAGGCTGTACACCGTCTACTGGTGCGAAACCAGCAGTGACGGTATCTGGTACAGGTGTAGATGTATCTGCAGCGACTGGTAAAGTAGATATGATGAGTGCACGACTCTGAGTACCTGTATCTGTAGTATATATAGCTGTTTCGATGGTGATCTTGTATCCAGCTTTAGGAGTGATAGTTTTTGTGAGCTTATCAGTAGATTCCACGATATTGACATTATTTGTATGTCCAGCTGCTACGATAGCCTGTCATTGTCCAGGTGCCAATTTTGTGATGATTCCTGCTTTATCATCAGACAGTGTGCTACCATATGGTGCGAGTCCAGCTGTAGTTGCTGCTACTGGCTCGCGTCGTAGGATTTTTGCTTCTATACGATCTGCCTGTGTGTCTTGAACTATATTTGCATGTTGGCGCACATGTTGTATATTGATCCCCGCGAATACACCAGTGATATACAATGCGAAAGTCGCTCCAGCAACGTGGAATCCTTTTTGTGCCTTATAGACCTCTGCCATATACGTCGTACGTATAGCAACCAGAGAGTTTCCGAGCATTTGTTTTTTCTCTGTAGGAGTTAGCTCTGGTGTAGCAGGCGTATTGATATCTGCGTTTATCTGTATCAGTGCGAGACGCATGATCATAGTCTCGATGAGGAGATTTTTTTTCTTTGTCGGATCTATCTCATCTTTCGCACCTGTTTCTATCTCATTGAGAGTGTTTAGGAGGGCAGTCGTATTATTATTACCTGTTGTTTTGTCTATCGTGATCTTTTGGAACATTTCCGTGAGACGGATTTCTTGTTTTTCTATAGCATTCTTCATGTCTTTGATATTGATAGTACCTCCTACAGATGGTCCAAATTTCCCTGTAGAAGCATCTACACCGAGAGAGAGATGCGCTCCAGCCAGCCAGTTTCATGCTAGTTCTCGTGTCTGGAGAGGCGCATTGGTATTGCGGAGTGTCACATCTGCCGCACCTGTGATACCGATAGGTATAGCGATACCAGCGGCACTCGCAGAGAGACCAGCACCTACAGATACGCTCGCACTTGACTTTTCTGTAGCGTATTTGACGAGTTCTTGTCCGAATCCGATAAATAATGTAGCTCAAATACTTTTCTTACTCTCGTGAGTCGTCTCTGTTTTTGTATCTTGTTTTGATGTAGTAGATTGACTTTGCTTAATAGCATTACCCTTGGTATCGTATATCGTATGTGTATTGGTTGTATTGGTTGTCGTATTAGTCGTAAGGTGTGTCGTCATATTGGCTACAGTACCGCTGACACCGAGTGCTATATAGGCATGCGGATCGAACGAGTGTATACGCAGAGCAGTAGCATTCAGTACGCCAGCTACGGTATCTGCAGTAGGATTTATTCCTGCTTCTTTCAGTGCTGCCTCGATCTTTGTACTGAGTCATCCTGCCTTCAGTGCTACCTCGATCTTCTCGATATTGGCGACATCTTCCCTAGCTTTTTCTTGTCCGAATTTTCCTACGAGACTCTTGTCGAGCTGTCCAGCAATAGCACGCGTACTGAGTGCAGCATCAGTGAGATGTCCACGCTGAAATATTGCGATGATCTCCTTGAATCCTTCTTTGCTCTTCATAGCTCCTGTGATATATGCTTCTGTCTTTCCAGTTCGCTCGACGAGGAGTGCTACGAGTTCTGGGATAGTCTTGATCTTCTCTGTGAGGAATCTATACATACTGAGCTCTCACTCTATATGGAGCTGTGCATCATCTGCAGTACCCAGTACACGCTGAAATGCTGCCCATACAGGATTTTTACTAAAATTTTTGGTATTCATACTCGTAAGCATACCCTCTCCACTGAGATCTGACATATGAGCGAGGAGATTTTTGACATCAGTCGGATCGTATTTCTCTATCTTTTGGGTACGCTCGTATTGCTCTGCACTGAGTGACTTCATGAGCCCTGGATTTCATAGTATCTCGTCACGCAGAGATACTATAGCGCTGAGCTCCTTCGTAGTATAGTTATTCCCGCTATTATTCATATATTGCTCACGAGATATGTATCCGAGCTTTGTGAGTCCTACCATAAGAGGCGTCTGGACGACTTGCTTCGTTTCTGTATCTGTACTAATATACATATCATTCTTGGAGATATTTTTGAAAAAGTCAGGATTCTTCTGGAATATATCCATGATATCGTTGAAATTGAGTCTGTTCTCATACCTACTGCGCGTCTGTGCTACATCCGCTGCGCTAGTATGTACAGTGTCTCTCGCGATCGTCGCTGTATCTTTAATAGCTGTTTTTTCTATATCATTACTAACCTTAGCTTTTTGTACTTCAGGTGCAGCAGCTTTTTGTACTTCAGCTAGTACTACACTTAATTCATTTGCAGGAGTACTAGCTTTCTTGATCAGCGAAAGTTCCCTGATGGCATCTTTAGCATTATCTGCAGTCACGAGAGCCTTTATCTTATCAAAATCTGCCTTCGTGAGAGTGGTTTTATTGGCCTCAGATGGGTATGGAAGAATTAACTCCCCAGAAGTAGGAGTAAAATCAAATAGAGCCTTGAGGTCTGCCACAGACATCTCAGTCGCCTGAGCTGGCTTAGCAGCAAGAACATCTGACATGAAGAATGTTCTAATATTCCCGAGAAGTGTATGTCGAATAGTATACATATAAGTATAAGTTAGTTATAAGGAAGTGACTTTTGCCACCTATCCTAGACAGACTATCACATTAGGTTTTATTTTGCAACTTTCTGCGCTCTATGCTCTGCGCTCTCGCCGAGATATCATATCTCTGCAGAGAGTTCAGTATACATCGTACCTATTTTCGTGTATATTATACAGATAATATGATGATATGTATATTTGTCAATAGTTTTTTCTCGTATTTGTGTGAAGAATACAAAAAAACCAATCCGGAGTGGATTGGTTTTTCTATTATGGGCTGTGCAGAGACTATAGTGTGACGTTGTGTCGCTGGGTGCGGAACACTATGGAAGGCTGGATCGGCTTCCCCTCTCGTGCGATCTGATCTGATATATGTTCGAAGGCTTGGTTGATCAGAGATCGAGTTGCTTGATTCTCAGAACGCATCTCATCCCTGATATCCAATACACTCTCTTCGAGAGTTCAGAGGCGAGACTTCACGTCTCGCATATCAGACTTGAGTTCCGAGACATCAGACTTGAGTTCCGAGACATCAGACTTCACATCACGCATATCATATTTTAGTTCTGAGACATCGGACTTGATATCTCGGAGGGACTGGAGGACTTCGACCTCGAACGGCGTAGGAGTAGACATAGAGTGTGAACTTATAGATATATGTGGGTAGTATAGCATTCTTTCCACCTGAGTCAAAAAAATCGAGCCATTTCGACTCGACCTTTTTATGATGTATGTTCTATCTGTATGCTCTGTATACTTAGCTACGCTTGCGGAGTGAGAACATCATACCGAACGCGATGAAGAACGCTGCGAGGATGAGAATGAGTGTCTCTGTAGGACCTGTGGCAGTCTGAGTGACTTCCTTCGTAGGAGGTACTGGAACTGGAGTTGCTGGAGTTGGCTTCGGAGTTGGTGTGACGACTGGAGCTGAGAGAGTATAGCTCACACACTCATAGTGAGTTACGGCTGCTCCCTCGTTCGCAGTCACCTTGTCTACTGCATGAGAGACGATCGGGTAACGGATCATACCAACAGTTTCACCGTCTTTCTTATCTGTCTTATCCAGGACGTATCGGGCTCCGAGTTCTGAGTCGATGAACTTCACCTTCTGCCCTGCCTGGAGGATATAGTTCATGCGTCCTCCTGATCCTGTCGATATCCATGTGATGTCTGACGAGTTCTTCCAGAACTTCGCGAGGTCTGTAGGAGTCGTTGACCAAGTGGAACCGAATGCTACCATATTTGGGAGCTTCTGCTCGTCCTTATAGGCGATGAGCATATTCGATGTGTTGTTCGTCCAGTTATCGAAGAGTCCGTTGAGGTCTCCACCGACCTTCACTGATCCACCGACAAAACACTGATCACAGCTATTCGTCGAGAATGCTGGGTTCGTCGTACATGCGACACTCTTATACTCTCCAAGAGATGATCCCATAGACGCTGAGACTGCTGTTGTCACTGCTGTAGAATTCGGAGCTGCGGTAAGTACTGGAGATACTGTTGTGACAGCTGCGGTACCAGTGGTGGAACCTGAGAGCTCGGCTGCCGATACTGCAGTCACGGCGAACATAGTTGCGATGACGAAGACGGAGAGGAGTTTTTGCATGGGGATAAAGTGTAAGAATGTAAAAAACTTGTCAGAAGGCATTCTATAGTCCCTGCCTCTTTTGTCAAAAAAAAGCTTGTATAAAGGCCTATTTTGAATACACTATTTGTACATTTGTATTATAATATTATCTTTCACTATGTTATCCAATCTTCAACAAAGCCTCCACAAAGCCACGAGTCACCTATCCGGAGAGCTGTCTAAGCTCCAGGCATGACGCGCGAACCCCGCAATAGTCGAAGGTGTCTATGTGATGGCCTACGGGTCAAGTCAAGCCCTCCGCAACGTAGCTGCAGTATCGATACTTGACGCTCAGACAATAGTCATCCAGCCATGGGATAAGGCAGTTATCAAAGATATAGAGAAAGGAATCACTGATGCGAATCTTGGCCTTAACCCGTCTAACAACGGTGAATCCATCATGATAAAGATCCCAACTCTCACCGAGGAACGCCGTCGTGACCTGACGAAGATCGCCTCACGTCTCGCCGAGGAGGGCAAGGTTGGAGTCCGTACTGTCCGCCAAGATTACAAGAAAAATATCGACAAAGCAAAAGCTGATAAAGAAATCAGTGAGGATGAAGCAAAGGCATACGAAGCTGAGCTCCAGAAGAAGGTCGATATCGCTATCCGGGAAGTCGACGATATGCTAAAACATAAGGAAGCCGAGATCATGAAAGTATAATTATGCTCTCCATCAACCATACCAGTACTGCGAGTATCCGACTCTCGCTCCTCTGATCACACTGTCACACGGGGTGCAAGACACTCTATATCACAGATAAAGCGGAGGATATTTCTCTATTGCGGATATTCGCATGAGAACTCACAGGACAGAATTGGACGGAGATCACATCACTTCCACTCTTCTGGGAATACTCGGAATCGGTGGTTGGGTTTTTTGTTATGCATGTGTCTCTACTCCAGTCTATCGGGAATCTCATACATCTAGAGCGCGGGAGTGGACTCATGGTACATCGGGGCAATACGATCAGTGAGGAGTCTATGATCGAGGCGCTCATCTCTCTCGGATATACACATGGTGATGCGAGTGATACAGAGGCAACTTATAAGAAAAACTGAGGTACTCTCACGATCCGTGATGCATGTCTGAGTAAGACGATCCAACTCGAGTGGTTCGATACTGAGCTCGATAGTATCATCGTGCATAGATGAGCTGTGCGTGAGCATGTTGCTCATATTCGCATCAGTGCACATCCAGACCATATCACACTCGAAAAGGGAGAAGGACTCAATCCTGTGTTACTCAGATTAGTAAATTCATATCGGGTTTCGGAAAAAAATAATAATAATTTACCGGGGTTTGGGGGAGGAAACCTGTCCAAAAATTCTTCCACTAAAAATATACAAGATAAGGAATTTTCGAGCGGTGAAGAAAAAAGTAATACAGATGAGCAAAGCGAAGGTGGAGTGAGCGCCCCTTCCTCGCTGAGCGAGGTTGGAAGTACTCTTGGGGTATTTTCCTCTCCCAATAGTTTTGGTACTTTTGCTACCAAAAGTACAGAAAATGGTGTCTGAAGCATAAAAACAATAGTCATCATCTCTGGCTGTGACTTCCTCTGAGACAAAGACGCTCTCCTCGCATGAGCAGATATACATATGGGAGACTTCTCGGATCCGAACGGAGTGAGTATCGATGGATCGATACCTGAGATCGCATCGATCATAGACCTCGAACAGGTACTGCGAGATACGAACATAGAGATACAGATCTATACTCGCTATCTGAGGACGATAGAGGACTTCATGCAGTATAACGGGATCACTGGGATCAGTGTGAGAGAAGTGAGTTCATCTCGACTCATGAGTGGGATGTGGACTGACGCCAGTAACAAGAAGCATCTCATCATCGCCGATGATCTGTTGTCTCAGATTTTTGTGAAGAAGCGTACCCGGAAGTCCATCGCCAAGCATCTGGATCTCCTCCTCACACTGAAGCCTGGTGACTATATCGTGCACCGTGAGCATGGGATCGCCTTGTTCCACTCGGTGGTGAAAAAAACTCTCGGTGAGATAGAACGAGAGTATATGGAGCTCCACTATGCAGACAGTGACAAGCTCTTCGTCCCACTCACGGAGATCTATCGTGTGAGTCGCTATATCGGAGACAACCACCCTACCCTCACTCGCCTGTCCGGGACTGAGTGGGAACGTACTATGGCGAAGACAGATGAAGAGATCGAGGCGATCGCGGCCGATATCCTCGAGACCAGTGCACGTCGGACGCTTGCGAAGGGACGAGCATTCGGAGCGTACCCTGAAGAAGAAAAAATATTCCAAGAAGCCTTCGTCTACACCTATACACTCGACCAGAAGTCTGCGATCGATGAGATATTCGCCGATATGGAGTCGGAGTCTCCGATGGACAGGCTTGTATCGGGAGATGTTGGATTCGGCAAGACGGAGGTCGCGATGAACGCTATCTACAAGGCTGTCCTCTCGGGTACGCAGGTCGCAGTCCTCTCACCACTTCTCGTGCTGGCAGACGAGCACTATGAGACATTCGTCGATCGACTCTGAGCGTTCGGTATCCGTGTCGGCGTCATGACTCGTATGAATACACCACGTGAGACAGAGTATACACTCGAAGGGATCCGAAGTGGTACGATCGATGTCGTCGTCGGGACGCATCGGCTCATCTCCGATGACGTCAGCTGGAAGCGCCTTGGCCTCCTCGTGATCGATGAGGAACACAAGTTCTGAGTCAGCCACAAGGAGAAGATCAAAAAAATCAAAGCCAATCTCGATATCCTCTCCCTCTCAGCGACTCCTATCCCCCGCTCGCTCAATCTCGCCCTCTCAGGACTCAAGAAGATATCCATACTCGCGACACCGCCCGCGAGGAAAAAACCGATCGAAACCATCGTCACCAAATGGAACGAATCTATGATCGCGCGGGCGATCGAGCATGAGTTCGCTCGCGATGGTCAGGTCATCATCATCCACAACCGTATCCGTGGCATGGAGAGTATGGAGCGAGAGATCGAACTGATCATAGAGAGCGGGAAAAAGGAAAAAGATAAAAGTTCCCGTCATATCGACGAAGGAGATATCCTGCCTGATTCAGGAGAGCAAGATGTCTCGGCTCCGCTATCGCTCCAATCGACATGACAGACACTGTGAAACCGTAAAACTGTCAAACTGTGAAACTCTCCGAAGATAATCGTCACCCATGGCCAGATGCCACCAGAGCAGATCGAGGATCGGATACATGACTTCAAAAAACGAGAATACAATATCCTCCTCACGACGACAATCATCGAGAATGGAGTGAATTTCCTCTCTGCCAATACGATCATCATCATCGATCCAGATGAGTTCGGACTCGCGAGTCTGCATCAGCTGCGCGGTCGCGTGGGACGCAAGGATATCTGAGGATTCTGCTATCTCATGTACAGGAAGCCTGAGCTCGCCACCGATGCCAAGGAACGCCTCATCACGATCGCCAACAATACACATCTCGGTGCAGGATTCGAGATCGCGATGCGCGATATGGAGATCCGTGGTGCTGGGGATGTCCTTGGGGTCAAGCAAGCCGGCAAGAGCAAGGACATCGGTCTCACTCTCTACTTCCGCATGCTCGAAGAGCGGATCGAAGAGATGAAAAACGAACGCAAAACTCGAAAGTGGACCAAAATCGAACTCGAGATATCATACGTGATACCAGATGCCTCGTTCCAGTCTGAGCAAGACAAGCTCTCGTTCTACCGCGAGATCGAGAACATCGAGACCCTTGAGGAGCTCGAAGAAGTAGAGGCAGAGATGATGGAGAAAGAATGAAAAATGGAAAATGAACAATGAATACTAGAGCAAAAGAGTGAAACGGAGGTTCGTCATCCTGAGGTACCTGGAAGCTCAGGATCTAGATTCCGTGCTTCGGATACCACGGAATGACGGAACACACAGAATCTCTGCCTCCTCCTGCGTACTCGCATCCTCATGTCTGAGTATGGTGTAACCAAGGTATCGCGAGTCGGGATGAACTATACCTTCGACTTCAATGAAGACACTGATGTGGTTCGCATCCGAGCGTTCCTCGACCGATTCGATCGGAAGAAGTGTTTTACTCTCTTAGGGGTCAAAAAAATCCGCGTCGAAACGCGGTATTATAAAGGTGTGGAGGATTTCCTACGAAGTCTGGTAGGATAGCATCTCGTCACTGATTACTATCCTGCTATCCAACCATCACGCCATCCTACTACTTGTGTGTCATGTGATAGACTCCATTCTCCACGGTGATATTGCCCTTGATCACCTCCAGACAGCGGTACATCATGATACGAGATGGTGGATCGATCGGTGCGAGCGTCTGCCAGAGCTTACCTGCCGCACGGTATTCGCCTGCACGGTAGAGTGTGAGCGCCTGTCCGTATGTGAAGTACAGAGTGCGATCCGTGACCTCTTCACTATATCCGACGAGCTCATAGATACGGATGCCTTCGGTTTTTCCTTTTACTGCTATAGTATCGAGTTCTCGAGTGAGAAAGTGTGGAGTGAGGAGTACCTCCGTCGACTCAGGGATGATGATATGCACATCATACTCCTTACCCATGCCCTCCAGGCGGGAAGCGACGTTCACGGTGTCACCCAGGACGGTATAGTTGAACCGATCGTGCGATCAGATATTGCCCACCATCACTTCTCCTGAGGCGATCCCCACGCGGAAGTCTATCGGCTCCATCCCATGAGCGACGAGATCCGCGTTAAAAATCGGAAGTTGTGCACGCATCATAAGTGCGGTATCAGCAGAGCGTACTGCATGATCCGTGTATGAGAGTGGCGCCCCGAAGAATCCCATCACCGCATCTCCGATATACTTGTCGAGAGTTCCGCCTTGTCATATGAGGATATCGGTCATGTTCGACAGATAGGACGTCATGAGGTAGAACAGATTCTGTGGATCCATCTTCTCAGAGATAGAGGTGAATCCTGCGATGTCAGAGAAGAGCACCGAGAGAACGCGACGCTCACCTCCGAGTTGGATATCTTCACCGCGACTCGCGATCTCCTCCACAACATGTGGATCGATATAGTGGCCGAAGTTGGTCTGTAGTTCTCGCTTCTCACGCTCGACGACGAAGAATCGGTACATATACGTCATAGGATAGGTGATGACGCCTCCAGCGAGGAAGAGGAGCGATATATCCACGAGGACTCTGTGGACATCATAGAGATAGCGTGAGACGTAGAGTATAGCCGCGAGCATCGATATCGCGAATATAGGCGATAGGTAGCGTGGGAGCAGGAAGTAGAGCAATATAGAGAAAAAAGCGAGCACCACCACACTCGTCATCATCCACTTGTGATCGAGTGATGAGAGCATCTTGTTCTGCAGGAGTCCGTCGAGGAAGTGGGCATGCATCTCCACACCATCTATGAGTTCTCCTGTTACTGGAGAGAGCTTTTTGTCGTTCACACTCGTACCTGATTCTCAGATCAGGACATACTTCCCAGAAAAGTCAGATCCAAGCATCTTGTACTGCTTGAGAAAAGTCGAAAGTGGTATTTTTTTATAACTATCGGATTGTGTAAAAAATGGTGTAAGGACCTTCTGTGATGCTGGCGCGTAGGGAGCTCCTCATCCAGATCCATAGAGTCTCACTGGAAGTGGGAGAAGTACTGCATCGGAACGCTTCACAGATCATGTCAGGACTCGAGGATCTATCGGAAGTGACCATGTTCGTGTGAGTCCATCTTGAGCCAGATCGATATGTCCCCATGGTACGCCTTGGTATACGGGACGTGGATACCCGTCACATGTCCCATCATCAGAACATTCTAGATATTGCTTATCCGCCTCTCCGACACTGGCGGCGATCACGATATTGCCATATCGCTTCATCACCCCTGCGAACTCTGCCTCATCTGGATCTGCGTTCTGGAAGAGTATATCGAAGGCGATCCCCTTCACTCATGCTGCCTCGAGGAGATGGATCACCTCTATATACTTACGCTTGGGGATGGTGAGCATCTTCAAGTCCCCACTCGACTGGAACGCGTTCAGTGTGGTGTCGTCGATAGTGATGATGCGGATATCATCGGATGCAGTGAGTGTCTGTCTGTGAAAATAATCTTGCCATCGAGCCTCTCCATCCACACTATCTTGCGTCCGATAGATAAATAAACTCTCCATCGCATGGAAGAACTCATCACCAAAAATAAACACACTCGAAGATATGATCGAGAGTGAGATCAGCGTGACTGCAAAAATATGTTTGAGATTTCGAAAAAACTTCATACAATCACTCTATCACTTTTCTCTATAATATGCAAAAAATCGCACTCTCACGTATCATCCGCGAAGAAGTCATACGCGCACTTGTTTTTGGTATCAGCTTCTTTGCTATACTCTCGGTCGGATCGGTCGGAGTCGCCTACGCTGGGAACGGAGGGGTCTTCGGTGAGATCCTCAACCTCGTCCTCACCGGCAACCGAGAATGAGCAGGATGAGTCACCTGGGAAGCACCTGGTACAGGTATCGTCCATAACGCAGCATCTCTCTGAAGGCGCCCTGCTACAGACTTCGTCAAGGTCCAAGCGAGTCAGTCCTGTGCAGCACCAAAGTGTATCACTGAGATCAACTCTACGACTGGCCTCGTAAAGTGTGAATAGAAAAATTCCTCTCAATTCAATATTGAGAGGAATTTTTTTAGCTTTTAGATGTTCTGTGTGGCTCGGATCTTCCACGGTGCTACGATCTCGGATCGGATATCGTTGATATGAGAGAATGCTTGTTGATTCAGTCCCCAGATAGCCGAGTTAAACTGCTCTTGATTCTCCTTGAATTCATGGAGGTCTGACTTCAGAGTAGAGACGTCTGACTTCAGAGTAGAGACGTCTGACTCTATACGAGAAAGTGCTTGGAGCACCTGTTCTTGGAATTGAGTATCTGACATATTGTGTGATCGTTAGTAATAATAGATACATTGTATACATACATGGATACATATCAAGTATTTATGTACAGATTCGCTTGACGTACCACCAGAATCGTCTCGACATCATGAGAATATATCCATAGTATAGACCATACTGATACGAGTGTCAAAAGAAAAATACGTGACAAGTTGCAATATCAGCGAAATACATAGAATACGAGTATCTCTTACTCCCTCCTATGAAAAAACTCTCGATACTCCCTATCGCGCTCGTCCTCGCGGTCGGTGCTGTCTGGGCCAATTCTCTCTTCCCGAATACGGATGAGTTCCCTGCCTTCCCGACTGGTGCTGGTACGATCTGAGGTGCGCTCACATCTTGGTTCGATATCACGACTGGTACAGCGAACAATACTGTCCTCCTCGATGGCAGATCAGCGAGCGGGTATCTCCAGAATACGAGCTGTACCACTCCAGGTGACGTCTGGAAGGGTATCGATGCCGCAGGCAAGGCTGTCTGTGGGCCACGCGGAGCCCTACTCGCCTTCGCGAAGATACTGGAGGGAACCATGCAGGTCAACTGAACATCGAAGAGTGCTCCAACCATCCTCTACGAGGGTGATCGTATCGATACCAACGTCAGTCAGACAGGTACGATCCAATTCACCGATGATATCTCTATCGCTCGCCTCTCGACGAGTACAAGTATCCTCCTCGAGCGAGGCAATACAGATGGTACGATCGCACAGGTCGTACTCGATCAGGGTCTGCTCTGGTGACGAGTACTCACGAGTACAGGGATCAACATCGGTGGTGGTGGCCTCATCGCGGGTGTGCGTGGGACGAGTGTGAGTGTGAAGAAAGAGTGAGCACTATACCATCTCTCGATCCCTCACTCTACGAGCACTACTGCCGCTGCAACTGTCACATGTGGTGGATGAACCACTCGCACGATGATACCAGGGAGTATCCTCAATAGTGGTGGATGTGATACTCTCACTCAATTCAGTCTCCCTCAACTCTATACTGATACATGGATCGCAGAGAACACGAGAAAAGATATTATCTATCTAGATAGTTTTATATCATCTTCACGAGCTATCGCTGAGGTCAATGTAACGGATCCTGATAGTGTATACGGTATTAATACTCCCGAGTTCTTCGAAGCCAAGAGGGCTCTCTGTAACAATACCAACATCTGGGATACGTCATCCAATAGTTGTATCTATGCTTATGCGAACTATACGGTTGGTAACGATCCTCGTCTGCTAACAGGGAATGCGACGATCGATCCAACTCTCAAAATAACAACAACAACTCTCAAGCTCCAAGATGATGGTTGGGTTTGGGGATATAATTGTAGGAACTGAACTTCTTTTGCTAGTACTACTCCTGCGAAGGTTGCTGCCAAAGCTACCAATCTCAATATATCCCATTCAATACACGATCTACTTCAGTTGCCAGTTCTCAATGACAGAACTCCTGCTGGAGTATATAAGTTCTGAAATCTACGAAATACACTCATGCTCCTACAAACACAGGGCACAAATAACATTAGAGTTATAAACCCAACGGGTAGTTGTCAGGATCTAAATGAAGATGAGATCACGTATACTATAGAAAAAGAAGTGCCTACTTTCAACAACACAGTTACTGTGCCTACACCTACAACAAGTGGGCTACTTATAGAAACAACTGGGCAATATATCTCATATGCTACCTGAAGTCTTGGAAATCTGGCAGGCAAGACGATCACGATTGAGCTTGCAAGTACACCAAATCCAAGTGAATCATATTGAGTCCTAGTCTCTCATTGAAATACTTTTCAAATATATTATATTCCTGCTTCAAATAGTTGGCAGTGTAGCTTGGGAGGAGTTAGTTGTTCAGTTAATGAATCTGGTAGGAACATATCCTATACTATCCCATCAACAGGTGTATCTATAGAAAGATTTATGATTTGAAACAATATCTCATGAGAAAATCCAATTGGTGCAAAGATTAAGAAAATAATCATAAAATAAAAGCCCTGTAAGGGCTTTTATTTTACTCTATATAGAACACGCCTGCACTTCATTTATCCACACTCACTGACACTGTACTTGTATATTTATATTTGTTGATTGTTCAGCTTCAAGTGTACCATCTAGTTTCTTTCCAGTAGCATATACTGTAAGAGTATGATTCCGTGAAGTGAGCACTCAAGTTGCTGTACCTGCTGGGAGTCCTGCTGGTATCGTGATGTTGTATGTGCTTCAATTCTGTGTTACAGATAAAGCATTGCCATTTATCTCTGCACGGAGACTCGCTATACCCTGAGGATCTTCAGCAGTGACCTGACATGTTGTCGATCCTCCATGTTGGATAACTGTTGCTGTACAGATGATAGATCCGAGGACGAGAGGAGTGTTTACTACAACTTCTGTATTCGTCTTGAAGTTTTTGATCTGATTGACTGGTACTGCTGTGAGTGAGTTGTCTGGGTTGAGTACCTGAGCGGTACCCTGGAGAACGAGGGTATAGTCTGTAGCTGGTGTGAGTCCTGTGATCGTACGATCAGCTCACTTCGGCCATGTTGCGATCACAGCGCCAGTGGCAGTATTGGTGAGGGTACATATTCCAGTGGCTCCGTTGGCATCTGTGAGATCACAGGTTACCTTGGCGCTGGTAGTGGTGATATCCGTCACAGCAACTGTGGGTATTGTTGGTGCATCGACACCTGCTGCACCTACGACTACAGTACGCATACTGATACTCACATTGCCTGCACTATCTGTGGCTGTATAGGTCACAAACTGGGGCCCTGCTACTGCGGTATTCACTGTACCTGATATCACGACTGTACATGTAGGATCGATATCATCTGTACACGTCGCGCCAAGTTCAGTATATGTCTGTCCGAAGGTAAGATTGATGACAGGATCA
Organism: Bdellovibrio sp.; assembly: GCA_031408135.1. GTDB lineage: Bacteria > Bdellovibrionota > Bdellovibrionia > Bdellovibrionales > Bdellovibrionaceae > Pseudobdellovibrio. The sequence continues at coordinate 20,397 of JANOJH010000287.1, forward strand.
CCATTGAGTTCGATCTTAGGAGCGTTTCTGTTGACTTCTTTGATCTTGGCGACATCGACGATATCTTCGCCTGTTTTTCTTTTTGGTCATACCCGTGTCTCCACAACCCCCATATCAGCAACGGGTCCTATATGATAGGCTGATGCTGATGCTACTGTTGATACGATCTTATGGGCCACGAGTGGTGCACCTGCGAGTGGTCGTACATACTTCTGGGTGTTATTTCCTCAGATTGAGATCTGACCTCATGCTAATATAGTTGGTTTGGTTCCAGTTGCGTAGTTCACTTGTGCATATCCTGAGAGATATTGTGTTATTGGTGCCTCGATTTTCACATTTGCAGAGGCTCCATTTTGTCCGATATTCTTCGCAACTTCGGCACTCGCGATGTACGGGAGAGCTCCTACTCGACCATAATACTGTCCTGAGAGTCCGATAGCCGTATGAGCTCATTGTCCATCGACTCTGTGTGACCCTCATCTTATCGTGACCACTCCGTTTTCTCCGATATGGAACTGAGCACTCGCTATAAGCGTCTGAGCATCTCGCCCCGTGAACTGCACAGTCGTATCCTGTTGATAGTATTCAGTGAGATATCGGGTGAATTCTCACATATCGATCACACTCGATATCTGTGACTTATCTGTGGTCTTGGATAACTGTGTATCGTTGACACGAGTCTGGATATATGCTATAGAGGCTGCAGTGAGTCAGAGAGCAGGAAGGCTCCCGATATCGATCTGTATTCAGGTCTTACTCGCTGAGAGTGTCGCATTCGGAGAGTCCTGACGACCGAGTCATACATTGGCACTCTCATCACGTTGCGCGTGTACTGCAGATACTGCGAGAGATGGATTGATCAGATATGTCATCGCGATAAGCTTCTGCGATGCATGCTCTAGTGTCTCTAGTGTGAGTGCTGTTGCGAGAGTGCCATCACCAGCTACGAACTGAACTCGTGCTCCATTCCCATACTTAGGATCGTGAACACTTGCTCATGTTATAGCTCCTGTGAGCTGACCTTCTGACCACCCGCCAGCTGTAGCAACTTTTGGACGAGTGAGATCTGCGGTCGCCTTCTGTGCGAGCGTCATAACTTGGTTCGCTTCTGGGGAGGGAGTCTGAGCATTGGCACCAAGTGCAGCTGCAGCGAGAACCAGGGAATTGAGCATCTTTTTCATACAAAAATAACTTATATAAGTAAATCAACTTAGTGTATAATACAGATATATTCCTATTGTCAATAGATTTTGTGCGAATATGTTGTGGGAGAGTGGGAGATTTCTGTGAATTATTTGGGTAAATAGAAAAAATAGTGTGCTACTTTTGGTTCCTAAAAGTGATCCAAAGTGCTATAAATGACTCTAATCTCTTTGGGCTGAGTCACTTATGTTCTTTGATTCATTCTTCTGCAAATACTCAGAAATATCACTCT